>JAHIYS010000220.1 GCA_018814965.1 Gammaproteobacteria bacterium | reverse complement strand
CTCTTTACCGGGAGGAATAATAACATCCTGAGCAATGCTTTTATTTGATGGCTTGATGAAGGTTACCCCCTTCTCTACCATGTAACTCCCCACTATGTGGGTGAAGTTACGACTCAAAACCTCAACAACTGCACCTTCACGCTTACCCTGCCCTCGCTCAGAAGTAACGCTTACCAAAACTTTATCACCAGGGAAAAGGCTGCGTATCTGCCGTGGATTTAAAAATATATCACTTGTACCATCATCTGGAACTAAAAAGCCATAACCATCTTTATGGCAAATTACATAACCACACAACATATCCATCTGTTTTATTAGCGCATATCTACCTTTACGATCAAGTAATATTTGACCATCACGCATCATGGCATTTAATCGTCGACGTAATGCTTCCTGTGCTTTTTTACTGCCCAAGCCTAAAGACTCAATTAAATTAGCATATCTTCCAGGCACCTTGGACTTCTCAAGATGCTGGATAATAAACTCTCTACTAGGAATAGGGTCTTTATATTTGCTGGCTTCTCGGTTAAAAAAAGGATCAAGTTTGCTTATCTTAGATTTACCAACTCTATTTATTTTTCTATTTACTTTGACTTTGCCAGCTTTACTTACTCTGCTTTTTTTAGCAGTCTTACTTGTTTTATTTTTTTTACTTATTTTAATAGTCATATTGAATTATCTACCACATCTAAAATTTTATTATTCACAAAAATCATACAAAAGTTCTATCTCTTGTTCCCAAATCGTAGGATCAGTGGTTTCAAGGATCAAAGGCATATCCTCAAACCGAGTATCCTGCATTAAAAGCCTGAATGGTTCTAAGCCAATTTTACCTTTACCAATTGATTCATGCCTATCCAATGAGGAACCAAGATCCATTTTGCTATCATTTATGTGCATCCCTTTTAGATAACCAAAACCTACAATCTCATGAAATTGATCCCAAACTTTTTTATATTTTTCTTTTGTCCTAAAATCATAACCAGATACAAACAGGTGGCAGGTATCAATACCCACCCCAATTCTGGTTTTATCATTTGTCTTACTAATCAAATGCGCCAAATGTTCAAACTTATAACCCAAATTACTCCCTTGACCTGCGGTATTCTCAACAACCAATGTTACTTTATTAGTAGCACCCAACACTAAATTAATAGATTCAGCAATATAGTCTAAACACTCCTCTTCAGTAACAACTCTTAAATGGCTACCAGGATGAAATATAAGCTTATCAATTCCAAGTTGTTCACATCTATTAACCTCATCTATTAAAGCATCTATAGAGATCTTTCTGCGCTCTTCATCAGGTTGTCCAAGATTAATTAGATAGCCACTATGG
Source organism: Gammaproteobacteria bacterium (assembly GCA_018814965.1). Lineage (GTDB taxonomy): Bacteria > Pseudomonadota > Gammaproteobacteria > UBA9339 > UBA9339 > UBA9339. The sequence goes on along the minus strand of JAHIYS010000220.1, from coordinate 14,510 downwards.
GCAAGAATATGTTGAGCCGAAATCCCACTGACATGCAAATTATTTTTAAAATTGGAAATATCATCTATAGTATAAGGCTTGCTAACCCACCTCTTTTGATTTTTGGTAAAACACGCAAAAGCTTTGGCTCCTATTTTTTGAGCTCGTAACGGAGCATTAAAAATACCACCTTCAATGCTAACATGGGCCCCAATATATTTCATCCTTACGCCTGCTCAGATTCAAGAGAAAATTCTGTAGCCAAATCACTATCCCGATTGATTTTTGCTTTGATCTCTTTATTAATCTCATAATAAGCAATTAAAAGAGCGCTTGGAATAATTAAACCTGCCCCTACAATTGTCGATAACTTGATAATCTCTTTAAATACAAGATAGCCCATAATAACTGAAAAGATTAGCTCAACATACTTATAAGGTGCAATTGATGAGATCTCAGTCGCCGCCGCTGCTTTTAAGATGCAATATAATATTAATACTCCACCGGTACCCAGAACAAATAGATAGAATAACTCCATATAACCCACTTGATGCCACACTAAAACTGCTGGTATAAAACCAATTACTGCAGTGCCAAAATAAAAATAGAATAAAAGAGAAATAAGACTTTCTGAAGCAATCATCTTCTTATTTAAAATATCGCTTAAAGCAAATAATACTGCGGAAAACAGCAAAAACATTACCCCCAGATGCAAAGAAAAACCACCTGTTGCTAAACCAATATTTTTGTTTTCAAAAAAAGCAATGATAATTACCCCTAAAAACCCAGATCCAACTGATAATACTCTTCTCCAATCAGATTTTTCGCCTAAAAAAACATAAGCCATAGGCAAAACAAACAAGGGGCAAGCAAATGAAATAGTTGTGATCGAAGGCAAACTTGTTTGTCTAGCCCCATAAATCCAACAAGCTATGGCTCCGAAACCAATTACAACTCTAACTATATGATTTCGAATATTTTTTATCATAAAAGAGGCTCTGCCTTTATACATAAGTACTGGTAAAAGGATCAAAGTGCCAAAAAGTAAGCGAAAAAAAGTGATCTGCATTGCAGGTAAATTATCACCCACCAAACGCACTGAAGTATCACACAAATTACTAAAAAAACCTGCGCAGATAATCCAAAAAATACCTTGAAAATGACCTTTACTATTTAGCCACTCAAACATGTTGCTTTTATTTATTTTCATTTTTAACCCTATCTCTCCTACCATTGTGTTAATTATAGCATATATTAATTTTAGTTGTTGATTTTAGCTAAAATTTAGGGCTACTAAGATAGCATATTAATTATCCCCTTACCATTGGAGCAATCAAAAATAAAGGAACTAATCCCTATCAATTTTAAACATTATAAAGAGATTTTAAACCCTATTTACGCTGAAACATTAGTCATCAGTTGCAACCTATCGTTTTAAGATTATAATGGCCGTAAAATAACCTTGAGGAACAATGTGATGAAGAAATTTGCGCCGCTAGCTCTAATATTTATATTATCAGGATGCTCTTATTTAAATTCAAAATTAACCACAGACCCAGTCTCACAAAACGAAAAAACGTGCCGTGATTTAAAACGCAATATAATATTTAACACTGCATCTAGTCCTAACTTAGGACCAGCTTCAGCAGCCCAGAAAGCCGAAATGCTTAAGCTTTACGATACGAATCATTGTGATAGACTTGAAAAGGATAGGCGTAAAATTTAATTTTCAGAATCTATTGAAATCTGAGTTTTTGCTGTCATTACCAGAAGTGTAACAACGAAGCAATTTTTTATGCTGTCTGGTGCCAGAATAAACACTGGGACCATATTGTAATATACCTGGATTGCCGCGCTTACTTCGTAAGCTCGCAATGACAACTTTCTTAGATAATTAATATGTTTGTTAATAGAAAAATAGCCGGGGTGGTGGAATTGGTAGACACGCAAGCTTCAGGTGCTTGTGGGGGCAACTCCGTGGAGGTTCGAGTCCTCTCCTCGGCAATGTAATGTGTGATCTATATAGAACATAAAGATGACCAGAACATAAACCCTGGTCATCTTTGCGCGAAAATCAAATGCTCTAAAAATTCTTACCTCATCTACCTAATTACTTACGGGGATTATAATCACTTGGCAGCTCTATAGCATCAAAAAACCCCTCTTCTTCCCCATCAGCACCTATCTCAGGTATCGTTTCCGGATCTATAGTATCAAGCAACTCCTCTAGCAAGTCATCATAGGTAAATTTATCTAAAACATCTTTTAGCTGTTCTTTAATCGGAGTATCGTCTGGTATTTTATTGCATAAAATCCTTAATTCTTTTTTCATTTCGTTATATGAATAATATGGATTATCGCGTCTTGTTAAACTATTAGGCGATATAGACCAGTAAATTAAAGCATTTATTTTATGCACTATCGGGTCAGATTTTTGAAGCTCGGGATCAAATAACTTGTCTATTTTAAATAGCTCATTTACCAAATCAGCTTTCTCAGCTGCATCAATAGGATTATCTTTAATGGAAAAGGAGTACCCAAGCAACTCCTCAAGATGGACATCATCTAACCTGCGCAATCTACCACAATCTAAAGAAGTTTTTTTACCACCACCAATAAATCGTAATTTTACTCTACTGCCGCTACTACCAAGATCATGTTTTGTTATAAACCTTAAAATTTTTATCTTTTCCAAACCTGAAATTACATCTTTAAATAACTCAGCATTAACATTGGATAATATTTTAAAAAACTCATCAGGGTCGTTATGCTTCATTGATTTAAACAATTTATTCCGCATACATCCAGCAATAACTATCTCTGCCACCCCATCTCCCAATCTCTTTTTCTCCTCTATAAAACGATAATCAGTTAAATCAGAAAACTTGTCACGCAAAGCTTTTTTAAGCAGCTTTAAATCATCATCTTTAACAGAACTGCCATTAGATTTTAAAAATGGATAATCTTCCATCAATCGAGCCTGCAGTATAAGTTGACGTACTGCCTTCATGTCGTCATTAAGACCCTTATTATCTTTTTCTAACTCATCTAAACAATCTTTCCATCCTGAAAAATCATGAGCTGTATTTCCCAAAAGGTCTTGGTGTTTTTGATAATCATCAAAAACTCTTTTTATATCATTATCTAATTTTCCATTATGCGCAGCAGAAACACCCATCAACCCTGAAAGCAATACTGACATCTCAAGATTCTCGGTTTTTCCAGAAACATTTTGATCTAAAGCAACTCTAATCAAATCTGCCCTTATGTCTTCATCCATTTTTTTTAGACTCAAGCTTTTGTTTACTCTTATATCATCATCAACCAACGCTGCAATCGGCTTCCCATAAGTCGCATCATCACCAGTGGATTCTAAAGCTCCTATCATTGTTATTTGTAGCATTTCATCTATCTTTTCAGCATCCTCAACTAAGGAAGCCTGTTTTTTTATGGCAATTAATTCTTTTACAAACTTTTCAAACGTTAAATTATTATCCAAAACCCCCAGCATGCATTTACTCATCTTTTTTAACAAAGGATTCTCTTTTCCTTGGTCAAACATACCTTCAAACTCAATAAACTTAGAAACAACTGAAGCCATAACCTGAGGATGTTGATCTTGAGGAATTTCAAGACAGCGCGCTAATAAACCAGCACGACTTGGATCTTGTAAACCAATTAACGCCTTTAGTCCGGGATTACTTGTAAATTTGAATCCTAAATTATGACCAAATACAGCAGATTTAATTAATTTCAATACATCTTTTTGATCAACACTTTTTTGAAAATCTTCTGGATCGATCCCGTTGTAAAGCGTTACATACCATGATAACAAATTTGAATTCCTGGGATTATCTGACGCAAACATTAGAGCCAACTGTTTTCTAATCACCTCTTTGTTTATACCCTGCAAATCAGCGCCCACTTGAAAACCTTGGATACAACCCAAGTTCTTTATATTTTTTATTTTTTCTATCGCGGCGTTATGTAACTCTTGTTTATTTTTAAAATATTGGGCGGCTCTTTTTTCATCATCAACACTGAGCTGGCCCTTGAGATAACGATTAATTGATAGCTCTCTTTGAAGCGCCTGATTAAGTGCTTTAGATACGTTAAAGTCATCATATTTGAAAACTGTGACCGCGATGTTACCCTCTAAAGCATTCTTAAAAGGCTCTAAGCCACGCCCAGTAATATAATTACCATCCAAATAGATTTCTCGTATATTTTGAGTTCCACTCAAAGCTACCGCGAGCTTAGCTGCCCCCTTATCATCGATCTTATTATTAGATAACCTAAGCACATTACAGAAACCACCCGCAGGACTAGAAAGCCATCTACCAATAATTCTCGCACAAGTATTACCAATATTTTTGCTTTCAAGCTTAAGTTCTGTACCGTGATGCTTGCTTAAACTTTGTAACTCGGGTCTGGTTACATTTAACCCCATGAATTTTTCTTCAAGCTCTTTATCTATAGCTTCGCGTTTTTTAGGTATTTTTGATATCTTTCTATTTAATAAGGATTTTTTAATAGATAAAAATCCTGACACCAACGCAAGACCAGATGGTACAAAAGATAATCCAATTAAAACCACCGCAGCAACAGTTGAAGAAATTGGTGGAAAAATACACGCTACACCCGCAGCAATAAGCACAACTGCTAATAAAGCTGCGGTAGAAAACACAAACAGGCTTGGCATATGACCCAAAGCTTCATTTTCAGCCCTTAAGTTCTGCTCTGCGATATCAAGTTTGCGTTTATGTGAATCTACAACAACCTCTTCATAATGCCCTAAAAGCTCCTTATACTTACCTGTCTTAATCGCCACATCAGCTACTTCATCAAGAAACTCATCAGTTTGAATTTTATGGCTAGGACCATTTTCATGCTGCACCTTAATTCTCGTAGGTTTCCCAGTAATAACTGACAGACCCCAACCATAAACACGATCTATTGCCTCACCAAAATTTTTCCCTAAAATACCATCGGAAAAATTACTTGATATTGATATTTTTTCAATAGCCACATCTGATGGATGATAAAGTTCATCCCCTAAAAATTTAGGCATGAGTTGTAAAGACTCCAAAACCTCTTTACGCTTTTCTTCAGTTACCTCTCTTGCTTCACCTTTAGGCAAGTCTTCAGTGATAATAAGTTCAAAATCTGGATTTTTTTGCAGATCACCGTAATCTAATTCCGCAAAAGTGATCTCCTGATTATTTAATTTGATTTTAACTGTATATGATGGATCCTTAGAAAAATCATGCCCCTTCTTGTCATCAGAAGAAAGATCGCTAGAAGGTGAATAATCTTGATCAATTTTCTCACGGATTAAATCAACTCCGATAATTTTGACATTACTCAGCACAAAAACCGCCTGACCTTCTTCATTTGAAATTCTACGAATAATCATTGGAGGAGGCGTTAAACCAGCTACTCTATAGGATACTTGTGTTTTATATACTATGAACCAACCGGTTGTGCCGCCTAAAGCAGCACCTACAGCGGTAGAACCACCAGCAACCACTGCTGCCGCTCCGAAACTCAACTCAGGAGCAAAGTACGCAATACCTAACACCGCAGCGGCAAGCCCAACAACGCCACCTATTCCAGCGCCTATTGCTGTTCCTTCAACCCTCTCCCTGGTTGATTTATCAATAAAGCCCGTTACAAAATCCGTTATTCCACCAAAAATATTCCATCTCATAAAAACCTCCATATATTATATAAAACTAATTATTATCTGTAATTTATGCTACTAACGTATCGATAAATACCAATTAGGCAAATGGATTTTCGAGCATTATGACATCAGCCCGATCTTGACCAGTTGCAACTAATGCGATCCGGACACCTGATAACTCCTCAATCCGTTTAAGATAGTTCTTAGCCGCTTGAGGAAGCTCATTAAATAATTTGATACCGCTAGTGGACTCCTTCCAACCTGGAAACTCTTCATAAATTGGTTCACAAGCCTTAAAAGCTTTTAAGGTACTAGGAGATAAATCAATATTTTTTCCATGCAATTTGTAACCAACACAGATTTTTATTGTTTCCATCCCATCCAACACATCTAATTTGGTAATACCAAGCGCTGTGATGCTGTTTAGTAATACTGAGCGACGTAATAAAGCAATATCTAACCAACCACAACGTCTTGCGCGACGAGTAGTGGCACCAAATTCGTCACCACGTTCAGCTAATCCAGCACCAACATCATCGGTCAATTCAGTTGGAAAAGGACCTGCGCCAACACGGGTAGCATAGGATTTGGTAATACCCAAAACATAATCAATATATAGCATGCCAAAACCAGACCCTACTGAGGCTGCCCCAGCAACTGTATTCGAAGAGGTTACAAACGGATATGTGCCATGATCAATATCAAGAAATGTCCCTTGAGCTCCTTCAAATAATATATTGTCCCCTTTTTTATAATGCTCAGATAATTTTGCTGGAACATCGGTAAGTAAAGGAACTATCGTTTCGGCGGTGATTAAAATCTTATCCAACATTTGTTTAAAATCTAAAGCTGGCACACCATAATAATTTTGTAAAATAAAATTATAGTACTCAAAAACCTCGGTAAATTTATCTATAAATTGCTCTGTATCTGCTAAATCACTAGCACGCAATCCTGTACGCGCAACTTTATCAACATATGCTGGCCCGATACCACGCCCGGTAGTACCAATAGCCCCTTCGCCCATAGCTTTCTCTTTAGCTTGATCAAAAATTGCATGGTAAGGCAAAAGCAAACTGCACGCATCACTGATGTATAACCTTCCGTTAACATCAACTCCCTGCTCCTTTAATCCTTTGATTTCCTCTATAAGCGCTGCTGGAGATAGAACCACTCCACTGCCTATATAGTTTGCCACACCAGAATGTAAAATTCCTGATGGCAATAAATGTAATATGGTTTTTTTCCCGTTAACGACAACTGTGTGTCCAGCATTATGACCACCTTGAAAACGCACTACAGCTTTTACTTGATCGGTTAATAAATCTACTAATTTACCTTTACCCTCATCACCCCATTGCGCACCAAGAATAACTACATTTTTCGACATAAAATTTTCTCCGAACACCAGTATAATAACCCACAGAAATCACTCGATAATATCTTGAAATACCCCTTGATCACGCAGCATAGTACGTAATTTACGCAATCCAGTGTTCTGAAGCTGCCTTACTTTTTCACGGTTGATTTTCATTACTTGACTAATAGACTCTAAAGTAGATCTTTCATAACCACGCAAACCAAATCTTCTTGCGATAATCTCCCCCTGAACCCCCTCTAATCTAGTTAACCATTGATCAACCATGGCGACAGTGGCATCAGCTTGCATTTGTCGTTCAGGGTCAACATTGGTCTCATCGACCATAAGATCAGAAAATGCGCTACCACTACCATCATCCGACATCCTCGCATCAATTGATACTGCGCCATGATCTAAACTCATCATATACTCAATTTCAGCTATCGGCTTCTTCATTGCTTTAGCCACCTCATCAGGGGTTGGTTCACGGCATAAAGTCTTAGTAAGATCACTAACAGACTTACGATAACTCTGCAAACCTTGAATCACATGTACTGGCAAACGAACAATACGATTTTGATTCATAATTCCACGTTCAATTACCTGACGGATCCACCAAGTAGCATAAGTGGAAAAACGAAAACCTAGCTTTGGTTCAAACTTCTCTACCGCACGCATTAAACCTATGTTTCCCTCTTCAATCAAATCAAGCAAGTCCATACCACAACTCAAATAACGCTTAGCAATCTTAACCACCAAACGTAGATTACTCTCTATCATTTTGCAACGCGCTTCAGCATCACCCTTTTTTACTTTTTTAGCTATAGCAAGCTCTTCTTTAGCGCTTAAAAGGGGTGAAAAACCAATTTCTCTTAAATACAACCGAAGTGCACTGATATGTGTACCAGATATACCCTCGTGAAACTTTTCACTGGTATTATCATCTGTCGCTTGAAGTAACTCGCACGCAGGAACCTCTTCCATTTTTTCCATAAGAACCTTATCCTTTACCATAATCAAACACTCCGTTTTTATGCTTTGTTATAAATTTTTAACAACAAATTCTAGCCATCACATAGTATTGATTGTCGACAAAACATCCTCTCGCCCTAACAAATCTCATCAGGCAATTCACCATCTGTATCATCTGATAGTAAATGTCTGAGGAAATTTTTATAATTATCCCATTGTTTCAAAACCGGTCGCGCTGATTCAAAAAAACTTATATCTTGATTTTCTACGCGAGCATCCTTTTTACACAACGGGGTGGATTTAGCTCTCTGAACGATATTTTGTTTTTTAACAATAGTTTTGGACTTTTGTTTTCGCACCATTTATATACCCCAATTTAAACCAAAAACCTTACGTAATAATAACCATGCCGCACCAAAATCAATGTCAGTTGGTATAATATCACAAACAGTAACTTAAATTAATATAACTAATTAAAAAAATAGCTTTTTTTTAAAGAACTATAGATATAGCGTATTATATTTAAAATATTTTACATTAACAAACTCTTATCTACCCTAAGATAGTTACCGCCAGGAATTATCTTAAACAAAAATCAATTGAATTCATTATGTTAGACATCATCATAGGATCATCACTATTAAACCATTTAGCTCGGTCCCACCTTCGAAGCCAAGTCAATTGACGCTTAGCAAGACGTCCGGTTACAATCGGAATCAATTCTAGCATCTTGTCATAAGAAATCTGCCCCGATAAATATTGCCAAATCTGACGATAACCAACACTCCTTATGGAGGGTAAATCAGCGTACAAATCTCCTCTTTGGTATAATTTTTGAACCTCATCAACAAAACCCAAATGAAGCATCTGATTAAATCTGGCTTGTATTTTACCTCTAATGGCACTTATATCTGATGGGGATATTATAAAGTTGATCACTTCATAAGGAAGAGCGCACGGAGGATCAATAAGCTTAAGCTCAGTCAAGCTCTTTCCAGTAAGCTCATGAACCTCAAGAGCCCTTTGGATACGCTGACTATCCGTCTTTTTAATATTTTTAGCACTTTGGGGATCTATGTTTTGCAACCTATCATAAAGAGCACCTAAACCAAGCTGATCACATTCAGCCTGTATTTTTAACCTAACCTTTTCATCAGCTTTGGGTAAATTAGAAAGTCCATGTTGCAATACGTAAAAATACAGCATTGTCCCACCAACAAGTAAGGGAATGTTCCCTCTAGCAAAGATCTCTTCAATTTTTTGCAAAGCATCATGACGAAATTCACCGGCAGAATAAGATTCCTTTGGATCACAAATATCTATAAGATGATGCTTTGCTAGCTGTAACTGCTTAACTGTTGGTTTAGCGGTCCCTATATCCAGATCACGATAAACCATAGCAGAATCAACGCTAACAATTTCAAATGGAAAATGTTCGCAAAGTGTAATAGCAGCATCGGTCTTTCCTGCTGCCGTTGGCCCCATCAAACAAAAAACTTTATCTTTATGATTAACCATATGTTTTTTTAATCTGGTAATTAGCTCGCTAATGTTTATAATTAGTTAAAATTTTATTATAGATGAATACTATGTCCTATCAAGTACTAGCTCGCAAGTGGAGACCGAAAAATTTTGAAGAGGTAGCTGGCCAAGAGCATATAATACGCGCTCTTAAAAACGCTCTTACCCAACAAAGACTCCACCATGCTTATCTTTTTTCTGGCACAAGAGGGGTTGGAAAAACAAGTATCGCAAGAATTCTGGCCAAGTGTCTCAATTGTGAAACTGGCGTCACTGCCACCCCATGCGGCAAATGCGATGCTTGCACCGAGATCGATGCTGGACGCTTTATCGACCTAATAGAGGTTGATGCGGCATCTCGCACCAAAGTTGAGGATACCCGTGATCTATTAGATAACGTCCAATACCTACCAACCAAAGGTCAATATAAAATCTATATTATCGATGAAGTACACATGTTATCTGGACACAGCTTTAACGCTCTTCTAAAAACTCTAGAAGAACCTCCAGCTCACGTAAAATTTCTACTAGCAACCACTGATCCCCAAAAATTACCGGTAACCGTACTCTCCCGTTGCTTACAGTTCAATTTAAAAACTTTAAGTCCAGAGTTGCTTAAAAAACAACTACGACATATCCTTACCCAAGAAAAAATTCCTCATGAAGACGAAGCCCTACATCAAATAGCTATTGGCGCTAATGGAAGCGTCCGTGATGCCTTGAGTTTATTAGATCAAGCGATTGCCTTTGGACAAAACAAAGTAACTACCGCAGATGTTAAAACCATGATGGGCACCATTGATAGCCAGAAAGTATTTGCACTACTTGAAGCGCTTGCTGCCAACAATGTCGACAGTATACTTAAAATTATTTCGGATCTAGCAGAACTAGCCCCTGACTTTATAAGCACTATAAATGAACTATTAGAAATTCTACATAAAATTAGCCTTGTGCAACTAGCGCCAAACATCAACACCAATAACTGGCTATATCAAGACCTCATACAACAATTAGCTTCGAAAATTACCCCAGAAGAAACCCAACTTTTCTATCAAATTGCCTTAATTGGCAAACGGGATCTACCGCTAGCACCGAGCCTACGCTTAGGCTTTGAAATGGTAATGTTACGTATGCTGGCTTTTCGTCCTGAAGTTGTTTCTCCTTTAACTATAAATGTTTGCAATAAAAATCCGACAAATACCGATCGCAATGTATCTCCAACCCCTATTAGCAAAGATGAAACTACAAACCATAATGACAAACAACCAAGCGATATCGCCGCCCCCAAAACAGTAACCAGCGATAACTCAAACCTGCTATTAAAACTAGAGGTTACTGGCCCTACACTTGCATTACTACAACACTGCATCGTAACCAAAATCACCGAAAATGAAGTAGAGATTATGCTTGAACCAAATCAAGCTCCTCTACTTAACAAAAAACAAGAAGAGCGAATAAACGCAGCTCTTAGCAAACACTTTAATTCACCAATGGCGGCCATTATTAAGCTTGGCACTGCTAATATGGAAACCTCAGCCAATATTAAAAAAAGGGAAAATAGTAGAAAACAAAATGAGGCCTTACAAACCATAGAAAAAGATCAAGGAATAAAAGAACTGATGAGTAAATTTGATGCCAAGATAATTGCCAATTCAGTTAAAAGTGAGTAGTTTTAAACAAAACATAACTAAACAATTTGCAAAACGCCATATAACTGAATTATTCTTTGGCGACTAAACCTACGAGGAAAATAAACATGACACTTGACCCTACCAACCCTAACCAAGAAAACACTCAAGACATTACAGACAAATCTGCCGAAATTCAAAACAAAATGTCCGATGCACAGAAAAAACTTGCTCTGATTGAAGTTGAAGGCAAAGCCGGCACAGAGGATTATGGGATTAAAGTTTATTTAAACGGACGTTATGAGGCAACTAAAGTTACTATTGACCCATCTGTATTAGAACAGCCGACTCAAGTAGTTTGTGATTTAATGGCCTCTGCTATAACCGATGCTTCGCGTAAAGCAGAAATAGCCATTCAAAATGAGATGATGAAATTATTCCAAAACTTCGATCTTACTGGCAAATAAATATACTCTATGTCATATACCCAACTAGTAGATCAATTAATTCATGCATTACGCTCTCTTCCAGGGATAGGGCCAAGATCAGCACAACGGATGGCTTTTTATTTACTTCAGCAAGGGCGAAACGATGGTTTATCTTTGGCAAAAACCTTAGAACAAACTCTAACTCAAGTTGGCAATTGTAAGCGTTGTCGTACTTTTAGTGAGCATGACACATGTAATATCTGCTCCAATACAAAAAGGGACAGTTCCCTTTTATGCATTGTTGAAACTCCAATAGACATTCTCGCCATTGAGCACACCAATAGTTACCGTGGTTTATATTTTGTTTTAATGGGGCACTTATCACCCATAGATGGACTTGGACCTAATGAAATTGGTATTAACGAATTATCTAGTTTACTCAACTCTGAAAATGAGATTAAAGAAATCATCATTGCCACCAATCCTACAGTTGAGGGGGAAGCTACTGCACAATATATAGCCAATCTTGCCCATTTAATGGAAAAATTTAAATGCACCAGAATCGCTCATGGGATACCTTTTGGCGGTGAATTGGAATATACTGATAGCAATACTTTGGCACAGGCGCTGGCGAAGAGGACAGAAATATAAACTTAGCTTGATTAGCTTGAAAAATTGTGGGGTTATGTTTTGAGTGGTGTGTCGAACCAGGGAAGGTAAGAAGACCAAGGACAGGGAGTCCGTCCACGAAAAATATAACCCCACAACTTAAGAATAGTTGAATAAGGCTCTTGGTATAAGATATTGTACTAATAACTTAGTATCTGGATTGCCGCGCGAAACAAAAAACGTTTCGCTCGCAATGACAGCATTAAATAACAATAATAATTTACTATGACATCCTGGATAAAAGATTTTGTGTTACTCACTTTAATAGTTGGTGCCCTCTTTGGAGCTACGCTGGGGAGATATCCATTATCTGCTCCAGATGGAGGACGCTATGCTGAGATCCCTCGTGAAATGGTTGTAACTGGTGATTACATAACCCCCCATCTTAATGGTGTAAAATATTTTGAAAAACCCCCTCTATTTTACTGGCTGCAAGCAGTAAGCATTAAAACCTTAGGCGCCAATGAAGTTGCAGCAAGTATTGCTAATGCCATTATGGCCCTTGGATGCGTGCTTGGAGTATATTTTACTGGCAGAAAATTATACGGGAGATTATCAGGGATGCTTGCAGCTTTTATCTTTGCAACAAGCAGCCTAGTTTTTGCTCTAACTCGAGTTCTCACTATCGATGTCACTCTCACATTTTTTCTATCTGGATCCCTATGCTCATTCATATTAGCAACTCAGTTACCTTTAGGAACTAAACGATCTTTATACCTATGGTTAATGTATGCCCTTGCAGCATGCGCTGTAATGACTAAAGGTCTGATCGGCATAGTTCTTTTAGGTATAATACTAATTTGTTGGATAACTATTTTTAATGAGTGGCGAAACTTAAAAAATTATAGGCTTCTAAGCGGCGGGTTTATTTTTCTTTTGATTGCTCTTCCCTGGCATATTTTAGTCCAAATAAAAAATCCCGAATTCTTACGATTTTATTTTTTAGAACAACATTTTTTACGTTACTTTACTGATTATGCAAGCCGCTCTCAAAAATGGTGGTTTCTACCTGTAGTATCGCTCGTAGGCCTCTATCCTTGGATGACTTTTCTACCACAAACGATTGTTCACAACATCCCCAAACATTTTAAAGAATTAAAACAATCTAAACCGACAATATTTTTACTCCTTTGGATAGCTTGTATCTACACTTTTTTCTCATTTTCTAACTCAAAATTAATCCCTTATATTCTGCCTATATTTCCACCCATAGCGATGCTTATTGGAAATTATTTCGCCGCCAATTGGCAAAACAATAAATCCCGTCAAATGGATCTTGGCTTTTACGCTCTATTTACACTTAATATTATTTTAGCAATAGCAGCGATTAGCGCGTCCTTTATTCTTGATTTCAACGAACAGGCATTTACTAAACAAAACCTCTATTTTATTGCCGGAATTATGGTTGTTGGCACATTGGTAACTGCGATCGCTTATCGTCGTCATAATACGAGCTCAGGATTTTTTGTTATGGTTCTAGCTGCAGCCACCCTATGGCTATACTTTAGTCCAAACATTACAACTATAAACCGACAATCAATAAAGCCGCTAATAACCACCATGCAACAAAGATTACAACCTGAAGATGAGGTAATAGTTTATAGAGACTATTATCAGGAACTACCATTTTATTTAAAACGGATAGTTACCGTTGCCCAATACTCAGGAGAATTAGCTTTTGGTATAGCTCATCAGGATACCAGCTCATGGATGATTGATGAAAAAACTTTTTGGGAAAGATGGCATAGCGACCGCGTCGTCTACTTAATCACTGGTGAAAGCAATTATCGTAATCTATTACCGAGTGCTCCTGATAAAATGAGAATAATAGCAAAACTGTGGGATACCCTATTAGTAGTAAACTCAAAATAAACAAAATGGATAATAACATATGAATTTTACCGTATTTGCCTTAATAATATTAACAGTAATACTCAACACCTATGCCCAAATATCGCTCAAAGCTGGCATGATGCAAATTGGTGTATTTAGTTTCACCTGGGAGAACCTTTTACCCATCACCACTAAGGTTATGCTCTCACCATGGATAATTTCAGGAGTACTAGTTTATGCTGGCAGCGTGTTTGTATGGCTTATGGTCCTCTCTCGCACTCCTGTAAGCATTGCCTATCCCATATCAAGCCTAGGGTATATTGCTACTGCTATAGCAGCTTATTATCTTTGGAGCGAAGATTTAACCCCACTTAGAATCGCTGGCATCCTTATTATTCTTCTTGGGGTATATCTAGTAGCAAAGAATTAATGTT
>JAHIYS010000219.1 GCA_018814965.1 Gammaproteobacteria bacterium | reverse complement strand
TTTCTTTAGTCGCCATTGAAAGTTCTTTATTATTTACAACACCCGCAGGATTAGTCAATGCCTGGTTTTTTATTTTTCTATACGAGTATATCTGGTTGTTACAGGTTATTTCTCTGGTTAAATATGAGGCCACAAAAATTTGGTTGTAATGTTGGAAAACGACGCCTTCACGAGTCAACACAGTTTCAAAACTCACATAAGAGGGGGTGAATATTTTGGTGGCTAATTCAAGCTTATCGTAGTTTTTATCTTTAGCATAAAGGCCGCGACGAAGGTGATAAAGTTGACCGGTTTTTATATAATAGTTTACCCTAACTCTTGCAGCGTTGCTTGAGTCGCCCCAGATTAATGCAATCTCTTTAAATGATATGACTGTTTTTTTAGATCGTAGAATTGAACTGAGGTAATCTCCTTTTTTCATATACATGAACCAAATATTAGTTTTAAGCTTATGTTTAGTTCAGATTATATATTAAGGCGATGAAATTTTCAAGAGTGGTTGGCGTCAACAGTTAGAATTCATTCTTCCCATAAAATCTGCTAGGATCGACATATGCAATCAGTTTCTACTCTTAGAATTATTGGCGGTAAGTGGCGTAGTCGCCGAATTAGTTTTATTCCGTTAAAAGGAGTAAGGCCAACTACTAATGTTAATCGTGAAACGCTATTTAATTGGTTGTCCCCGGTTATTGCTGGGGCCAATTGTCTTGATCTATTTGCTGGTAGTGGTGCGCTGGGATTTGAGGCATTATCTCGAGGGGGTAGTAATCTGGTAATGGTAGATTCATCAGCTAGGATTGTTAGTAAATTAAAAGAGAGTGCCCAGTTATTACAAGCAGAAAATATAGAGTTTTATTGCGCTAAAGTACCGGAGCGCTTAAATAAGATAATAGAGCGAAGTTTTGATATTATATTTTTAGATCCACCATTTTATAAGGGTTTAATAAAGCCAACTTGTGAGAAATTACTAGCTTTGAATTTTTTTGCAAAAGGTGCTTATGTATATGTAGAGGCTGAAAAGCAATTGGATTTTGAGGCTATAATACCCGGGTCGTGGGAAATTTTACGCCAAAAAAAAGCTGGTTTAGCTAAAAGTTATTTGTTCCAGGTGGGGTAAGTGACTTTGTTTAGTGAAAAGTCTTTTCTTTCAAAGACTTATCTTTCAAATTAAGAGCTTTATTTTTAGATCTTAACTGAAATCTTGTTAATCGCAGACTAAACGGATGATCTGGCGTTTAAGCTTCTGAAATTTTGTAATTTATGATACTATTTTGTTCAACCATAAAGCATTTTTATGCGAAGGATATGCGAATAAAATGATTACAGATCAAGGCAAATTTGACAAAGTTTTAAAAATAACTCATGAGCTCTTGCAGATTCAAGATCTTGATATGCTGCTTGAGCATATGTTAACCGAAGTAAGGACCATAGTTGGTGCTGACGCTGGCTCTATTTATCTTGTTGAGGGTGCAACCCTTAAGTTTAGTTACACCCAAAACAGCACGTTGCAAAAGAAATTACCTTTTGGAAAAAAGTTAATCTATTCTACTTTCAGTATCGAAATAAATAATCAATCTATTGCCGGATATGCAGCAAATACTGGGCTTGGGGTAAACATATCAGATGCTTACCACATTGATAATTACCAGCCATATTCATTTGATAAACATTTTGATGAAACTACTGGGTATCGGACTCAGTCAGTATTATCGGTGCCGATAAAGACTTCTGGTGGTAGAGTTACTGGAGTTATTCAATTAATTAATGCTGTGAGTGCAGACAAGACAATAAGGGGATTCACCTCTTCAGATGAGGCTATAGTACAGCTTTTTGCTGATAGTGCAGCGATAGCGATTAATAATGCACAAATGACACGCTCCATGATCATGCGGATGAATAAAATGGTCGAGCTTCACGATCCTAGCGAGACAGTAGAGCATGCCAATCGAGTTGCTGCTTATTCTGTAGAAATTTATGAAGTTTGGGCGCATAAAAAAGGGATTCCTGAAAGAGAGATTCAGCATAATCGTGATACTTTAAGAATGGCAGCTATGTTTCATGATATCGGGAAAATATCGATACCGGATTCAATTATAAGAAAGAGTGGTGAATTGACTGCCGAAGAGTTGAAGATTAAACAACAATATACCATATATGGAGCGCGTCTTTTTACCGATATATACTCTGATTTTGAAGAGATGGCGCGAGCAATTGCTCTTAGTCAGCGTGAGAGATGGGATGGATCTGGTTATCCTGGGCATGTGGATATTGATACAGGTTTACCGTTGCCTGGATATGAGAGGCCTGATGGGAGTGCTTATGGTTTGAATGGGGAGGAGATACCTATTTATGGGCGTATTATAGCTGTAGCTAATGCTTATGATAGTTTGACCTATAAGTCATCTGCTGATGGTAAAATTTCTACACCAGATAAGGCTGCTAGAGATAAAGCTGTAGAGGAAATTCTTGCCGGTTCAGGTACTAAGTTTGATCCTGATGTGGTGGTAGCGTTCGTGGGTTGTTTAGATATTATTAACTCAATTGGTGAGCGTTATAAAGATATGCCAAAAGGGGTATAAAAATTTTGTTGAATAGTAAAAAATATTGGATACTGATTTATGTTGAAGCGAGTGTTAACGATTGTTTTTCTAGGAACAACTTTCTATTGTCCAAATGTTATTTTGGCAAAGCAGGCTAATTCCACAAAAGCGCCACCGGTGTTTGTTGAAACCTATGTAGCTAAAACCAAATCCTATCCCGACCAGATTATGTCTACAGGCACATTGATTTCTATTCCTGGAATTATAGTAAAGCCGGAAATATCAGGGAGAATTACAAAAATTTATTTTAATTCTGGTGATATGGTATCTGAAGGGTCCCTCTTAATTGAGATTAATCCAGATATTATTAAAGCACAACTTGCAGCAGCACAAGCTAAATTAAGATTGAATAAGTTAAATTTTGATCGTTCTTCATCTTTATATAAAACCCACGATATATCTAAATCTGATTTTGATCAGGCGCAAGCTAACTATAATTCTGCTAGAGCTAATGTTGATAGTATGCAGGCTGAGCTTCAACAAACAACTATTGTGGCTCCCTTTGCCGGCAAACTTGGCTTGACCCAGGTTAATGTTGGTGATTATGTAAGTGCTGGACAAAGCATAGTGAATTTACAGACTATTGATCCTTTAAAGGTTGATTTTAGTGTCCCAGAATTTTATCAAAGCAAGGTTACGCTTAACCAACAGGTATTTTTGCGTACAGATGCATATCCCGGGAAGATTTTTCATGGCAGCGTAGAAGCGTTTGAGTCTTTGATTAACCAAAATAATCGTACTTTAAGCATACGAGCAAATGTTCCTAATAAAGAGGCAAAGTTGATTCCTGGTGGTTTTGTTGAGGTTGCTTTGCAATTTTCTGTGCAACAATTAATAATGGTTCCACAAACATCTATAGTTTATGCTCCTGATGGCAACTATGTTTTTAAAGTGGTTGCGGGTAAGGCAGAAAAGACAAAAGTTATTCTTGGGGCTAAGGATAGTAATAATGTGGTAGTTAAAACTGGCTTAAAAGATGGAGATGTGGTTATAACAGCAGGGCAAATAAAGGTACGCCCAGGAAGTGCGGTTATGGTTGCAGGGAATAAAAAACCGGCAGACTAAGCTTATTGTTTATATCATTCTATTTTGGAATCAGTCTACGCTTTCCTTAATTATGCAGCACGATAAAATTTTTATATGAAAGAAAATAATTTTTTAAAGAGATATATCTCAAGCTTGATAGGGTTTACCCGTAAATACATGGGTTGGGATAATGCTGATGGTGTAGCGGGTAAAATTTTTATGCAGATAATTTTATTGTGTGTTATTTCTTTAGTCTTTGTTTTTATGAAAGGGATGCTTGGTTTTAAATCGGTTTTATTAGGGGGAGGTGCTTGGATTATTCCCAGTTTATATTTTGTTTATAGGTTACGTCGTGTTAAAGTCACGTACGATATGAAAAAAATATTGAAGATTTTCCTTCTTAGCGAATCAGTTAAATTATTATTAAGTTTTAGTATTATAGCCTTGATTTTATTGACGTGTACTATAGATGGGATTAGCTTTTTGAGCGGATATATGTTTATGGCATTGATTTCGTTATTGCCCCCATTTTTTTGTGGAATAAAAAATGACTGATATTTTACATCCAAGTGGAGCAGATTATATTCAGCATCATCTGCGTTATTATCGTTTAGATTTGCGTACCTTTACTATTGGTGATGGTGGTGGATTTTGGACTCTTAATCTTGATACTTTGATAATTTCTATCATTACAGGAGCTTTATTTTTAGGGGTGCTTTATTTTGTAGTAAGAAATCTTAATAGCGAGCGACCAGGGAAACTTCAGGCCTTTATTGAATTAGTCGTTGAATCTGTACAGCAGATAGTGACAGAGATATTTCATGGAAAAAGCGCTCTTATTGCGCCCTTGGCTTTGACAATCTTTTCTTGTATTTTTTTATTGAGCCTTTTTGATCTTGTGCCGGTTGATTTATTGCCAAGAATGGTTTTTTCCCTATTTAATATTGAACATTTTCGTGTGGTTGCTACAGATGATGCCAATCTTACTTTTGCTTTATCTCTTAGCGTATTTTTGTTGATAATTTTTTATAATTTTAAGTCGAAAGGCCCGCGCAATTTAACTAAGGAGATTTTTTCAGAGCCTTTTGGAATATGGTTTTTCCCATTTAATTTTATTTTTAGAGTGATAGAGGAGGTTGTAAAACCACTGTCGCTATCATTGCGACTTTTTGGTAATATGTTTGCTGGAGAGTTGGTCTTTTTTCTTATAGCTACTATGCCATGGTGGTTACAGTGGACAGCGGGAGGGATTTGGTCAGTTTTTCATGTGTTGATCATTTCGATTCAAGCGTTTATTTTTATGATGTTAACCATTATTTATTTGAGTATGGCGCAGCAAAGTGATCACTAAAATTAGTGTTGCAGTTTGGGCGTTATTTTTTTGAATTTGTATTTTGGGAGGATATTGTGGAACTAGCTCATTTAGTTGCAGAAATGCAAAGCCTTACCGCTATTTTAGCGGCTGCATTAATTGTTTTAGCTGCTATAGCGACAGCTATGGGATTTAGTATGCTTGGCGGTAAATTTTTAGAAAGCACTGCACGGCAACCAGAATTAGCACAATTGTTGATGATGAGAATGTTTCTCATGGCAGGGTTGGTCGATGCTTTTGCTGCAATTTCAGTAGCGACTGGATTGTTGCTTATGTTCGGTCCAAATCCATTTTTAGCCGAAATCCTTAATGCTGCTGCTGGGAAAATTAGTTAACTGAATTAAGGGTAATTAGCAAGAGAAACTGATGGATATAAATGTAACATTATTTGGAGAAATGCTTACCTTTGCGGTATTAGTGTGGGTGGTGGCCAAGTATATTTGGCCGCCGCTGATGCAGGTCATTCAAGAGCGTCAAGAGAAAATTGCTTTGGGACTTGAAGCAGCAGCCCGGGGACAGCATGAATTAAAATTAACTCAAGAAAATATTACTAAACAATTGCGCCAGGCAAAGCTTGATGCAGCAAAAGTGCTAGATCTGGCTAATCAGCAGGCAAATAATTTTCTTGAAGAGGTTAAGGTAAGCGCCCAGTTGGAGCGTTCTAAAATGTTGGTTCAAGCTAAACTCGATCTTGAACAAGAGGTGCATAAAGCTAAAGAAGAATTGCAGAAGCAAACGGTGGATTTAGTAATTACTGCTACGGAAAAAATATTGCAACAGAAGGTTGATGAGGTTGCTCAGGGAAAATTGATTGATAAATTAATCTCTAGTATTTGAATATGACCATATCTATTGCTCGCGCAAAACCTTACGCTAAAGCGATTTTTAATTTAGCTTTGAAAGACGATGAGCTTCTGGTATGGCAACAAACTTTAAATATTTTGGCCCATATTTCTTTGATGTGCAAAGAGAGTCATATTTTAGATAATCCTGAGATTAGTATCGGGGAAAAAATAGATCTTTTTTCTGAAGCGGTGAGACAGTCTCCCAAGGCCATTAATTTAGTAAGGTTATTGGCAGAGCGCAAAGAATTATATCTTTTGTCAGATGTGGCGGATAGTTATCAGAAGTTATTTTTTGCTCATAATAAAATGTTAGAGGTAAAAGTTTTCTCAGCAAGACAATTAACGGTTGGGCAAAAAGAAAGTTTGCTAAGCGCTCTTAAGGAGCGTTATCAGAAAGAGATTTTGTTGCAATGTGATATTGATGATGAGTTAATTGGTGGCGCTGTAATGTATATAGAGGATAAGGTTATAGATAGTTCTATTAGAGGGATACTACAACTTTTAAAACAGAAATTACTTTTAAGAAAGGCCCATGCTAAAACCAAATGAAATTAGTGAAATAATTAAACAGCGGATCAAAGAATTTGATCTGGTGCCTGAGGTTAAAACCGAAGGCACCATTTTAAGCGTTAAAGATGGTGTGGTACAGATTTATGGTATTGCAAACGTAATGTTAGGAGAGATGCTTCAGTTTGAAAATGATACCTATGGCATTGCGCTAAATATAGAGTCAGATAGTACTAGCGCTATAGTGTTAGGTACTGGTGAAAATTTGCAAGAGGGTCAAGTAGTAAAGTGTACGCAAAGAGTGATCTCGGTTCCTGTTGGAAAAGAGTTGTTAGGTCGAGTGGTAGATTCCTTGGGAGAGCCGATAGATGATCAGGGGCCAATTAAGTCCGATTATTTTTCTCCAATTGAAAAAATTGCTCCAGGTGTTATTGCCAGAAAATCAGTTGACGAGCCTTTGCAGACTGGATTAAAGTCAATTGATGCTATGATCCCAATAGGTCGAGGACAGAGAGAGCTAATTATTGGTGATCGTCAAACAGGGAAAACCGCTATTGCCATTGATGCGATAATTAATCAAAAAAATACAGGAGTTAAATGTATTTATGTGGCTATAGGGCAAAAAACCTCCGCGTTAGCTAATATCAAGAAACGCTTAGAAGAGCATGGTGCAATGCAGCATACTATTATCGTTGCTGCTACCGCGGCTAGTTCTGCTGCCGAGCAATATATTGCTCCTTACGCTGGTTGCGCTATGGGAGAGTATTTCCGTGATAATGGAGAGGATGCTTTAATTATTTATGATGATTTAACCAAGCATGCCTGGGCTTACAGGCAAATCTCTCTTTTACTCCGTCGTCCTCCAGGAAGAGAGGCATATCCTGGGGATATTTTTTATTTGCACTCTCGTTTGCTTGAAAGAGCTGCCAGGGTAAATGAAGCTTATGTAGAAAAAATGACTCAGGGAAAAGTTAAAAATAAAACTGGATCACTAACTGCTTTGCCTATTATCGAAACTCAAGCCGGAGATGTTTCTTCTTTCATACCCACTAATGTGATTTCAATTACTGATGGACAGATTTTTCTAGAAACAGATTTATTTAATTCTGGAATACGGCCAGCTATTAATGCTGGTTTATCGGTATCTAGAGTTGGCGGTGCAGCACAAAGCGAAATTATTAAGAAGCTGGGGGGAGGTTTGCGTTTAACTCTTGCGCAGTATCGTGAATTAGAGGCGTTTTCTCAGTTTGCTTCTGAATTGGATGAGGCAACGCGTAGACAGCTTTCTCGTGGTCAGCGAGCGATGGAAATTTTAAAACAAGATAGATTCAACCCTATAAGTATAGGATTAATGTCAGTTAGTTTGCTTTTAATTGAAAAGGAATTTCTTCTAGATATTGCTTTGAACCGGGTAACAGAATTTGAACTACAGTTGCACCAATATTTCCTAAAAAACCATCAGGATATTTTGGATCAGATTAATCAAGAACCCGTTTATACCGAAGAATTAGGTCGTGAGCTAGAGCGGATTATTCTTGAGTTTAAAAATGAGTTCGTACGTTTTATATAGAGCCCTTTTGGTGATTAATTATAAATTGACTGATAGAACAAAAATGATCTTAAGCATACAAGGAAATAACTATAATTTTGTTGGCATTTAACTATGACTTCATCGAGAGAGATTAAAACTCAAATTTCAAGTATAGGGAAAATACAGAAGATTACTGGTGCTATGCAAAATGTTGCTGCTAGCAAAATGCGTAAAGCGCAACAACATATGAGCACTTCTATGCCATATGCTGAAAAAATTTGTGATGTTGTTGGTCATGTAGCAAGAAGTCAACATGACTATCAGCATCCATATCTAATAGAACGTAAAAAGATAAAGAAAATTGGTTATATTGTTGTCTCTACGGATCGAGGCTTATGTGGGGGGTTAAATCACAACCTTTTTAGGATTGCTTTAGAGCATGCTAATGATTTTAAGCAAAAGGGAATAGAAGTTGAGTGGTGTTTATTCGGCGACAAGGCAAATATCTTTTTTCGTGGCATTATGGCTAATGTGGTTGCACGTGTTTCCAATTTAGGAGATGTTCCTAAGGTTTCAGATTTATTGGGCGCAATTAAAGTTATGCTAGATGCCTATGACGCAGAACAGTTGGATCAGCTGTTTATTATTCATAATGAGTTTGTTAGTACCATGATACAAAAGCCGGTAGTTGCCCAATTATTGCCGTTATTAGGGTTGAATAGCAGGGAAGGTTATCATCGGAGTTATATTTATGAGCCAGAACCTAAGGAACTTTTGGATACTTTAATGGATCGATATATTGAAACTCAAGTGTATCAGGCGGTGGTCGATAATATGGCTTGTGAACAGGTGGCGAGAATGCTAGCAATGAAAAATGCTACAGATAATTCGAGAGAGATTATTGATGATTTGCGTTTAATGTACAATAAAGTGCGACAGTCTGCGATAACAAGGGAGATTGCGGAGATAGTGGGAGGAGCTGATGCGGTTTAGATTGAATAGTTTTTATTAATGAACAAAAAGGTTGATTGTAAAAAGAACTTTATGTGCAATGATGTTTTAAGGCGATAATTTAAAATAATAATTTTTGAGAAGATCCATGCAAACTGGAAAAATAATTTCGATGGTAGGTGCTATAGTAGATGTGGAATTTCCTGTAGGGTCTATTCCTAAAATCTATGATGCTTTAAAAATTGAGGCTACAGGTCTGATTTTAGAAACCCAGCAACAATTAGGTGATGGTGTGGTACGAACTATTGCTATGGGGGCTACTGATGGATTGCAGCGTAATATGGTAGTGATTAACACTAAAAACCCTATAATTGTTCCGGTAGGTAAAGCAACTCTTGGTAGGATTATGGATGTTTTAGGTAATCCCATTGATGATAAAGGTCCAATAGATAGCGAGCATCTATTGCCTATTCATCGTCAGGCGCCATCTTTTACCGAACAGTCTGGCAGCATTGTATTGCTTGAGACTGGAATTAAAGTTATTGATCTTCTTTGTCCTTTTGCTAAAGGCGGTAAGGTTGGTTTGTTTGGCGGTGCTGGGGTTGGTAAAACTGTAAGCATAATGGAATTGATTAGAAATATTGCAGTAGAGCATAATGGTTATTCAGTGTTTGTTGGTGTTGGAGAGCGAACTCGTGAAGGTAATGATTTTTATGTTGAGATGGAAAACTCTAAAGTTCTGGATAAGGTTTCTCTGATTTATGGGCAAATGAATGAACCTCCTGGTAATCGTTTACGTGTGGCATTGACAGGTTTGACTGTGGCTGAAAATTTTCGTGATGAAGGGCGAGAAATATTATTTTTTGTTGATAATATTTATCGTTATACTCTAGCTGGGGTTGAGTTGTCAGCGTTATTGGGAAGAATGCCTTCTGCTGTTGGTTATCAGCCGACTTTGGCAGAAGAGATGGGGATGTTGCAGGAGAGGATAACCTCTACTAAGACCGGTTCTATTACTTCGGTGCAAGCGGTTTATGTTCCTGCTGATGATTTAACTGATCCATCACCAGTGACAGTTTTTGCACACTTAGATGCTACCATTGTTTTATCACGACAAATTGTTGAGTTAGGAATCTTTCCAGCTGTTGATCCTTTAGCTTCAAACAGTCGTCAATTAGAGCCAACAATTGTTGGGCAGGAACATTACAATGTTGCTCGTGCGGTTCAAAGTACTTTGCAACGTTATAAAGAGTTACGCGATATTATATCTATTTTAGGTATGGATGAGCTTTCAGAAGAGGATAAACTCACAGTAAATCGTGCGCGCAAAATCCAAAGATTTCTTTCTCAGCCGTTTTTTGTAGCTGAAGTGTTTAGCGGGAAGCCTGGCAAATATGTTCCTCTCAAAGAGACTGTTCATGGCTTTAAGGAAATCTTATCTGGTGTTTATGATCATTTGCCGGAGCAAGCTTTTTATATGGTTGGCACCATAGATGAGGTCGTAGAGAAAGCAAAAACATTACAGTAGAGTGTTTGATAAATTTTATCAGTGATTATATATGATTCCTACATTACATCTTAATATAGTAAGTCTTGAAGCAGAGATTTTTTCTGGTCTTGCCCAGATGGTTGTTGTTACAGGGGTAATGGGAGAGCTTGGTATTTTGCCAGGACACATGCCTCTTCTAACCATGATTAAACCAGGACAAATTCGCATCACTCTTCATGGAGGGGCCCAGGATATTTATTATATTTCTGGTGGGATTTTAGAAGTACAACCAGATGTGATTACTATTTTAGCAGATACCGTTATTCGTGCAGCTGAATTAGACGAAGCATCAGCAATTGCTGCTCGTGAAGATGCTAAACGGATATTGGCGGACAAAAAATCAAATGTTGATTTTACAGGAGCGATAGTGCAGATAGCGCAATCTGTAGCTAAATTACATGCCATAAAATTATTGCATGGAATTAAGAAATAATGAATGGCTCATATTTTAATTTTGGCAATAGGTAACTGAACTCATGAATTTACATATTATTATACTGGCTGCTGGTAAGGGCACCAGAATGCATTCAAATATTCCTAAGGTTTTGCAGCAACTAGGGAGCATGCCTCTTTTAGAGCATGTAATAAAAACAGCCAAGAGTTTAAATCCTAAAAAGATTCATGTTGTTTATGGTGAAGATGGGGATTTATTTAGCGAGCGTTTCAAGTCATACGATATTAATTGGATCCAGCAGACGGAGAGATTGGGAACAGGGCATGCGGTGATGCAGGCTTTGCCGCATATTGAGCAAGCATCTCAAGTTTTGATTTTATATGGTGATGTGCCTTTAATAACGTCGAAAATTTTAGAGCGACTGATCAAAGATATGCCATTAGAGGGCTTAAATTTACTTAGTGCTGAATTTTCTGATCCATCAGGATTTGGTCGTATAGTAAGGGATGATTTTGATCAGGTGCGGGCAATAGTGGAGCATAAAGATGCTACATCAAAACAGCAAAAAATTAAAGAAATTAATAGCGGCATTTTGGTTACAACCTCCAAAGTTTTAAGAAATTATTTGCCGCGATTACATAAAAGTAATGCTCAAGGGGAGTATTATTTGACCGATATAGTTGGTATGTTGCATAAAGATAGTGTGCCTATGAGTTGTTTGTTGGCAATTAATCCTATAGAGGTGATGGGAGTGAATGATAAAAAACAATTAGCAATGTTGGAGCGTCAGTATCAAGCAGATATTGCAGATAATCTTATGAGTCAAGGGTTAACCCTGATGGATCCAGCGCGTTTTGATGTGCGTGGTAGTTTGGTTATTGAGAAAGATATAATTATTGATGTTAATGTAGTTATTGAGGGTGAAGTTATTGTTGGGAGCGGAACTACTATTGGCCCTAATAACTTTTTGAAAAATGTTCGTATTGGTAGCAATGTAAATATTAAAGCTAACTGTGTTATTGAGGACGCGGTTATTTCTGATAATTGTGTTGTAGGTCCATTTGCGCGTATTCGTCCTAATTCATATTTGGCTAAAGGGGCTCATGTTGGAAATTTTGTTGAATTAAAAAATACCAAAATTGGTGAAAATAGTAAGGCGAACCATTTAAGTTATCTTGGTGATTCGGTAGTTGGTAGCAAAGTTAATATTGGTGCAGGGACGATTACTTGCAATTATGATGGGGCAAATAAATATCAAACTTTAATTGAAGATGGAGTGTTTGTTGGTTCAAATACCTCCTTGGTGGCCCCGTTAACTTTGGCTAAAAATACTGTGGTTGGAGCAGGCTCAGTTATTACTGTAAACACG
>JAHIYS010000218.1 GCA_018814965.1 Gammaproteobacteria bacterium | reverse complement strand
TGACCACATCTATTTTTGCAACATTTTATTCGGATTTCAGCAATCCGCTATATTTACCATTATTATACTGAGGTCATATTAAGGAAAACTTAAGTCTTTCTAGTTTAACCCCCAAAATTTTTAATTTTGCTAGCCCAGTTGTTACCAGGGATTGAATTGACGAGCATGCTGATTGTATAACTATTTGATTTTATTGGTAGGCCGTGTCGGGCTCGAACCGACGACCCGCTGATTAAGAGTCAGCTGCTCTACCAACTGAGCTAACGGCCTATGAAAACTTTACTTCAGCAAAAACAGAAATCCACTAACCATCCATGGTGCTGCATGTCCCGGCCAAACATCCTGTTTGGCGCTCGAAGGCGTAAAGCTTTGCTTTACGAAAACTCCTTCTCGCCCAACTGACCCCGTTTAGAAGCTTAACGGGGCAACGGCTAACGGCTATGAAAACTTTACTTCAGCAAAAACCAAAATCCATCAACCATTAGCGGTATCACATATCCCGGCCAACGGGCAATAAAAGAGCAGATATCGTAACCGCTATAGCTGAACATGTCAATTTGTGTCGATCTATTAAGCAAATTATTGTTAACCAAAGCAAGCCGGTAACATTAGATCCAGCTTGTTAAAAAAATCATTGATATTGGTTATTTGCTAGCCAGATGTTATTTTATCGAGAATTATAATCAGGGTTGGATTTGGGTCGTAAATTAACACCTATAATCCACGCCCCAAAAGTCATTAAATAATATTAATAATAATTTCCATCCCATACGCCATAAATATTTTCACCACATGATTTTATAGGACCATCATTCCATTGATATGATGGGAAACCTTTTCTATCACAACATTCGTCAGCACATTCTTGAGAGGACTTGGCATAGTGGACTGTGGTTGGTTTTTTTCATTTGTCGTTAACTGAGAAAGTGTTCTTTTAGTCATATTGTCTCCTAATGTTAATATTAATAAATTGAGAAAACCAAGTGGTTAGCTCCCAGGTGATGGTCTCTCATGCAGCTTGTACAACCAATCTCGATACGCTGGTTATAAAAAGCTAAACCCTAACCTATTAATTCCAAATCAAATGAATTTATATCTTAAACTGCTGCGTTATTAAGGTCAATTTTATAAAAATTCAATTGGGATCTCTAGTTCGGTCGGTTTTTTTATTATTGATCGTGCTTCTTTAAGTGGGGGTAGGGAATAAGCCGCCTCTAAAACCTCTCGATCAAAAATAGCGAAGCCACTTGACTTTAATAGTCTAATATTTTCGGTATGACCATCAGGAAAAACAACTAGTGCAGCTGTGACTTTTTTAGGAGCAGCCGGGAAACGGATGTTGTTAGGATACTTTAAACGATTCTTAAATAAGCTGTGAATAATTATTTTTAGTTGATCTAATTCTTGTTCTTGCTTGGACGGATTGCTTGATTGGATAGCAAAATGATCTTTTTTTGGGGTTGATATTTTAGATATTTTTGGTTCTGATAGTGCCTTATTAGTGTGTAGTGTATAAATAGTGATAATTGGCGTATTAACTGGCTCTGCTTTTATTTGCCAAAACATGAATTTAAATATGATGGCAAACAAAGTCGCATGGATAGATATGGAGATTAAAAGATATTTGCTCATAGCTTAAGATTCAAATTTGCAGTCAGATTCAAGCCGGTTGCAGGATAATATCCGTTGGTATAACCTGATCCTTGATATTGGGTTACTACATAGCCATAATACAGTTTGTTAGCTAAATTATTGGCACGAATACTTATAGTATAGTGTTTTTGGTCGTAACTTAATCCGCAGTTATAAATTGTTGTGCCCCCAATCTTGCTGGTTATGTTTTTAATATCATTGATTGGGTAACGGCTGCCGGTATATATGCCTTCAAATAATATTTGAAAGCTCTTGCTTGGTATCAATTTGGTTGTAATCCGCAAATTATTGCGCGCAACATATGGAATCTCATTGCCATTAAAACTTCCTGATGAAAATCTGCCTTTAATAAAGCTATATGAACTATCTATTTGTAAATATTGTATTGGGGTAATGCTTAAGCTAGCAGTAGCACCCAATCTTTGTGTTGGATCAAGATTTTTATTGTATCCTCCAAACCTTGCTCCTGAGTCAGGAACAAATAGAATCTCATCTTTTAAATCGAGTTGATATAAGGATAAAGTTGTAGAGAAGTTGCTATTTTTATAATTTATTCCAGTTTCATACGAAAGCCCAGTTTGCGATTTAAGTGGATTTTGGTTAGCAGTAAACATTATTTCGTCAGTTTTTGGGAACCGATAACTTTCAGCCAGTTTAGCAAATAACCGCCAATTATTTGTTGGCTGATAAGAAGCTCCAAGCTCGTTGACTAAAGCATGATTTCTTGGGTCTTGGGATCCCCCAGTGATTTTATAAAATGCTTTAGCATATCTAGATCCAAAGCTGGTGGTAAATTTAGAGGTTACCGGCGCTTCAAAATATCCGTAGATAGCGTGTTGATTTTGCCTTGCTTCTGAATCACTATATCTATATTCACCATAATAAGATTCCCAGCCAATCGTGGGCAATACGGAAAACTTCTTTAGATTTAAAATGCCAGAAACTTTTGGCTGAAGCGTAAAGGTTTTTCTTGATTCATTAAATGGTGCGCTCTGGTTACTAAATTCATAAGCGCCAGCTCCCGTCATTAAGTGCAGCGAACTATCTATTTCTCCTTGCCAGTTTTCTCCGAGGTTATGTTTATAACCAAGCTGAAAGATATCATAATCCTGATTGTTATACGCGATACTATTTTCAGCTTGTTTTGGATTTTTACTTGCTTGGCTAAAATTTAATTCTCCAGGTAATTGTAGATGATGATTGGTTTTGTTATAACGAAAATACGCATCCTTATAGAATAGGCTCATAAAGATATTATTCAATCGTTCTTTATTATGTTGACGATAATTATTGGTATCTAATATTGAACCGCTGAGTTGATACCCAAAACCATTGTCCATTACATCCCCTAGCAAAAATCTAGTTTTTCTTGCGGCAAAGCTACCATAACTAAAAGAAGCCTGCGCCTGTTTCTTGGTCGGCTTTTTCGTAATTATATTAATTACACCCCCAACAGCTTGGTCCCCATATAAAACGCTGTTACTACTTGGAGAGATCTCTATTTGCCCAATTTCACTAAGAGGAATAACATTAAATAGTGGGGCGCCGATATCAGGGTTAAAATAAGGTTGTCCATTAATTAATATCGCGGTATTAGTTAAGGCATTATCGCCAAAGCCACGTATGCTGAATATGGGCCGATAAGAGGAGCTGCTAGGCTGAATAACCTGGACCCCATCTTGATTGCTTAAAAGATCAGATAAGTTAGAGTTTCCAGATTTTGCAATTTGGTCGCTTGAAATTATTTTAAGTTGAGTTTGAGTGTTTACTGAATCAACTGTTTTTTGTGTAGTATCTAGTTTTAGATTATCCGGGTAAACTTGGATTAGCGGAACAGCTTCAAAGGCAAGCAGTCTTCCAGGTAAAGCTAGGATAGATACAATAAGTAGTGTTTTACGCATTGGTTTGAATTTATTTATAAAAGAGCGGCATTGTAGCAGTTTATTGCTAATTTTAATAGACTTTGGATTGAATATTAATTCAAATTTGGCTGATATTTATGTATTATCCTAAATCCGGGAGTTGAAACCGTTATGAGAGGGTTTAAGATATTGAAGATAGTGATTTTCTTTTGAAAATTTTTTTGAAACCGTAGTCACCTCTACGGTGAAAACAAATTTTCAAAAAAAATCATTAGATTCATTGTATTAAACGCTCGTAATAGGTTTCAACTCCCGGATTTAGGATTATCAAGTATATTTAATTTCGTCACGCTTAAAAACTACTTTTAGGATCTCTAATGCAGAAAATAAACCTTAAAATTAACTTGACTAAGTTTAACGACCACTGGTCTCCTAAAATTGTGGATGAATTAAATGACTCATATATCAAGCTTGCTAAATTTAAAGGGGAGTTTACTTGGCATAAGCACGACACTGAAGACGAGCTATTTCTTGTTGTAAAGGGCACCTTGGTAATTAAGCTTAGAAATCAAGAAGATGTTGTTATAAAACAAGGGGAGTTGATTGTTATTCCTAAAGGGATTGAGCATTTGCCTGTAGCAAAAGAAGAGGTCCATGTAATGCTAATTGAGCCAAAGGGCATTCTAAATACTGGCAATATTGAAAGCGTTTTTACGAAGAAAGAGCTTGATAGAATCTAAATTAAAATAAAGTAAAGTAAAGGGGTCCAATCCTGAATGATTATTTACTGTTAACAATTACGGCATTGACTACCACGCCAAACAAAAGCACTAACCATGATATATATAGCCATAATAAAAAAATTGGTACCGCTGCAACAGCGCCGTAAATAATCTTATAAGTCGCAAAATGGGTAATATATAAAGCAAATCCCTTGCGTGCAATTTCAAATAAAATAGTGGCAACTATTGCTGCGATTGCTGCGCTTTTTACTGGGACATCGCGATTAGGTAAAGCGACATAAAGCAACATTAAAGCTAAAAATGTAGCTACATAATGACTGCAAAAGGACCAGATGTTTTCAATAAAAGCAAAATTACGACCGGATATAATTTGATCAGATATAAACGGTAGGGAAGTAAAATAAATGGCCACCCATAATATGGTTGCTATTGCTAATGGGATTAAAGTAATTACTGCCCAATAAAGAAAAAATGCTTTTATCCCTTTGCGATTACGTTTAACATTCCAGATCGAATTAAAGGCCTGTTCCATTGTAAACACTAAAACAACTGCTGTAAGTAACAAAAAGAACATTCCCGCTACAGATAGTTGACTGGTCTGTCTAACAAAAATTTGAAAATAATATTGTACTGTCTCAGCTGATGTCGCGACTAAATTGGCAAAGACCAGATCTTGAATTTTAGATGCCATTTCTTTGAATACTGGAAAAGCCGCTAAAATAGAAAAGCTAACTGTAAACAAGGGTACTATCGATAGAAGGGTAACATAGGCCAGGCTGGCTGACTTAACCCAACAATCATCTTCACAAAACTGTCTCCAACAAAGCCAAGTGATTTTAAAAAAGTTCTTCGTTTTCATGTAAATCTCTTATGTTTATAGTGTTGTCTTTACCACTTATAGTATATGCCAGGTTATACAGATTTTAAAGAGATCAATCCATTTCTTAAGGCAAAACAAATGATCTCGTTTTTATAATGGCACCCAAGTTTATATTTGATGTGATTAGTATGTTGTTCTACAGTCCTTGGAGAAATATCAAGTATGTCAGCAATTTGCTTGGCACTTTGTCCCTTCATAAGTTGTTTAAACACAAGGGATTCACATGGGGTAAAATGCTGATTTACTTTTTCATCAGCAATTTCTAATGCAATATTGTTTTTCAAGGAAACTTTTTTGCTAGTATTTTCAAACAGGGTCTCTTTAGGATATGCGATATCTTTTTTTAGAAGTGAAAAGTCATTTTTATTAAAATCATCAATAAATGTAGTTAGGTACGGGACATTATTAAAAATAAAATTTAATATCTGAGGGTTCTTTGTATCACCAATAAAATCATAAATATCTATATACTGTTCGTGCCTGGAAGCTATTGATATGCCATGACCATAATGAAAGATCTCTCTGGCAACTTTTGCTTGCTGTTTAGGAACGATTGGATTTTTTTTGTTGTTATTATCTACAACAAAATAATTCATGTCGCTATGAGCATTAATTTCATCGTAATTTAGCAATACATACTTCCCTTTATTGAAGTATTCAAAAAAATGCTCTAACCATTCTCCACCGTTGGTTATGGCAACAAAATCTTTATTGTTGTATATTCTCACTTTAGCAAAAAAAACAATCCCTTTGTCTTTTAGGGGTTGGCAAATTTGCTTTACATCGGTGACTAATTCTAAGCATTCACTATTTCTTATGCTTTTTAATTTTGTATTGTCCATGTGGATATCCTCATTGTTTTGCTATAATGATTATACCTACGCTGCTAATCATCAAAGTTCACGTTTCAAAGAATAACTAACGAAGCATTTTCATTACAACATCAGAAATTCCTTCTTTATCATTAAGTTCCAGGCTATTCTTAATCTCCTTTAGATTTGATATCATCTCATTTCTATACGGTAGATCGTATAGCATCTTTTCCACTTCAGCCGCTATTTTACCTGGAATAGCCTCATCTTGGAGTAGTTCAGCTACAATTTTTCTACCCGCAAGGATATTGCAGAGCCCAATATAGGGAATTTTAATCAATCGCTTAGTTAGCTCCGCTTCCCACCAAGCCATTTTGTATATTATTACCAACGGGACCTCAATAAGCGTAATTTCGAGAGTAGCGGTTCCGGAAGCGGCAATAATAGCATCACATACCTGCATTACGTCATAATTTTGATTAGTAATCACCTGTATTTTAACTGGAGTTGACTGTAAATATGGTTGTAAAACCTCGCTAGATATAGAGGATGCTTGTGATAGTAAGAACTGCACATCATGATTATTATCTTTTAAGATTTTTGCTGTTTCAAGCATAACAGGTAATAGGCGTTTAATTTCGCTCAAGCGACTGCCTGGAAATAAACCAATAGTCTTGTATTTCGGATCTAGCTTAAATTGTTGGCGCGCTACCTCAAGAGGTAATCTATTCTTTACCATCTTTGATAGGGGATTGCCTACAAACTTTACTGGGATCTGCCATTTTTTATAGAAATCGACCTCAAAGGGAAAAATAACCGCCATCATATCAACACATCTTTTTATAATTTTTACCCTGCTTTCGTGCCATGCCCAAACTTTCGGGCTAATATAATATAGGACTTTAACCCCAGATTTTTTGGCTATTTTTGCTAAACGAAGATTAAACCCAGGGTAATCAACAAGTAACAACAGATCAGGCTTATCATGACGGATTGCATGCTTCATAGAGTTAAAAGCACGCCATATTTTTTTAAATTTGGTTATGATCTCTAGGGCGCCAATAACAGTCAAATCACTAGAATTAACAATCAGATCAACCCCAGCTTTATGCATAAAACTACCACCCATGCCATAGAACTTCACATTAGAGTTGTTCTTTATAACTGCTTTGACCAGATTGGCAGCATGCATATCACCAGATGGTTCCCCAGCTGATATAAGGATACGTTTAGTTAGGTTTTGCACTCCACTAAGTTATCATTTTTTAAAGAAACAGGCAAAATTTATAAGGGCTAACTGAGGTATTAATTTGCATAGACAAAGACTAAACTTTTGCATAAAATTTATCATGGTTATAAGGTAAAAAAGGGTAGGGGGCTTTTTATAAATACGTATTGAAAGGCTTCTGTTTTTTTAAAACGATATGATTTGGTGTTGGAGAATATATTATGATCAACTTACGTAATGCTATGGCATTTACAGCCATTTTAGGAGTTTCTTTGGTAAGCGGTGTTTTTGCTGCAGATGAGGTCATTAAGTTGGATACCATGTTGCCTCAGCCAAGCGATAACATGGCTCAACCGGATAAAAATGCTGCAAAAGATGTTGCTTCTGTTAAAAAAGAGGAAGTTGTTGCCGCAAAGAAATCTCTTAAAAAAAGAAAATTTCTAAGAAATAAAAGCGGTCTTTGTAAAAAGGTCAAAGCTAGGACTAAAACTCAAACAAATGGTGAAACAACAGATGCCGCCATGCCAAATGATACTTCGGTGACTCAAGAATAGTTGGTTTTATATCAGGCGGCAGAGTTTTGTCGCCTGATACTCTCAAGATGTTATTATTGTTTTTCCTAGCACTTTTCCCCGTATAGCAATCTTTGCCTCTTTTGTTACTCTTAATGAGTTTTATTATACAAATAAGATACCGGAGGGAGTATGTTTTACAAATTACGTAGTATTATTGTTTATAGTAGCTTGGCATTCTTAATAACTAGTGGCAATGTAACTTCAGCAAACCCTGCTAAAGTTACAAATAAGCCTATACAAAATCCAGTGGCAGCAACCTCTAAAAAGCCAGATAAACAAAAACAGATTATAGGCATAAACATCAATTCAGCAGATATTGCAACTTTACAAAAAATAAATGGCATGAGCAAAAAGAAAGCTCAAGCTATTGTTGATTATAGGACTAAAAATGGTTTTTTTAGTTCTCTTGATGATTTATTAAAAGTTAAATGTCGAGGAATACATAAAAACTGGTTAGATAAGGTCAGTAAATTTTTAACATTTTAGACTGTTAAGAGTTTGCTTTAGTCATTGCGAGCCAAGCGGTTTTGGCTTGGCTCGCAATCTACGGCGGATAGATAAATCTGTAGGTTTGAGTGTTGTGGATTGCTTCGTCATTCGCTTTGCTCGCTCCTCGCAATGACGATGGGCTAGTTGGTTTTCGTCGCTTAGAGTAATGACGTCGGGGCACTATAAGATTGTTGGCTCTGTATTTTCGTCACATAAAGGAAGAACAGCAAAATCCTATAGAGATAGTTGG
>JAHIYS010000217.1 GCA_018814965.1 Gammaproteobacteria bacterium | reverse complement strand
CTCTAGACTGCACTGTTAAAACTTGCAATGATTGATACCATTACATATGGCAGAGTTACTTCGATTACAATAACAACCAATTACAAATATGCCTGAATTACCTGAAGTTGAAACCATCTGCCGCGGCATTACGCCAGTAATTTTGGGACAAAAAATAACCTCTGTTACGGTTCGCAATCACAAACTACGCTGCCCAATACCAAAAAACCTTTCAAGAATATTAAAAGGCCAATATTTTCTAAAAACTAATCGTCGCGGTAAATATATTTTACTTAAAACAAAAGATGGCGCCTTAATCATGCATCTAGGAATGTCTGGTAATCTCCAAATAAAACCTAAAAACCATATCCCCACAAAACATGAACACGTTAGCATAAACTTCGCCAATAATTTGGCGCTTTGCTATAACGATCCACGCCGTTTTGGCGTTATCTTATGGACAACCAAAGAACCTTTAAAACACAAATTGCTAAAAAATCTTGGGCCGGAACCTTTTTCAGATGATTTTACCGCAGAGTATCTATTTAACAGTGCAAAACTAAGACGCTGCCCTATCAAGCAGTTCATAATGAACAGCAACATTGTTACTGGAGTTGGGAATATTTATGCTAATGAAGCCTTATTTGCTTCTAAAATAAATCCCTTACAAAAAGCAAATACCATAACGCTAGCTTGTTATAAAAAATTAGTAAAAGAGATCAAAAAAATACTTTTATCTGCAATAAAACATGGTGGCACAACCATCAAAGACCATACCGATAGCAGCGGCAAACAAGGCTTGTTTCAAAATAAACTAAAGGTATATGGCAGACATAATCAATCTTGCTATACCTGTAAAACCAAATTAACCACAATCAAAATTGGACAACGAGCCACGGTTTTTTGTTCTAGATGTCAAAAAAATAACATCATATAAAAAATTATTTCATTAACGATCTTGGCAGGCTAGTGTTAAATGATGAAGATGTTACAATATGAAAATCTTGCATTCTAGATCCAAAGGTCTTCGCCACTCGACGATAACCATCAAGACACGCTACCGAATTGAAAAACTCAGATTACACTGCACACTTCTTTACAAATGCTCCTCTTTTACCGCCCTTTGTAAAAGCGAATTAACCGCTTTTTTAGGAGGCATCCCCTGATATAAGATTGCGTAAGTTGCCTCGGTAATAGGAACAGCAATATCATATTTTTTTCCCAACTCTAAAGCTGAAATACAGGAGTAAGCACCCTCCACAACCATTCCAATCTCTTCTTTTGCTTTTTCTAAACTATATCCTTTTGCAATCAACTGTCCAAAACGATAGTTCCTACTTAATATCGAAGAACATGTAACAAATAGATCCCCAAGACCTGACAAGCCGTTTAAAGTCTCTGGATTAGCTCCCTTTGTAACTGAAAGCTTTCTAATCTCATGAAGCCCCCTTGTCATCAAAGCTGCTTTAGCATTATCCCCAAAACCCAACCCATCTGAAATGCCACAAGCAATTGCAATGATATTTTTTATGGCACCACCAAATGAAACCCCATTAATATCCGAGTTAGGATAGACTCTAAAATGTGATGTATTAAAAGTTTCTTTAATCTGTTTCATGACATTTTTATCATAAGCAGAACAAACTAGCGAAGCTGGCATCCCCTTAGCAATCTCATCGGCAAGGCTCGGGCCACTCAAGCATCCGATTTTTGACCGATTTTCTTCACCAAGAACATCCACAAGAACTTCAGGAAAAAGAAGTCCTGTTTTTTGCTCAATCCCTTTAGATGTAAGAACTATTGAACATAGATCTTTTTTTATCTTAAAAATGTTTTCAAAAACAGGACGCACCCCTTCAGAGGTAACGCTCTCTACAATCATATTTGCATCTTCTAAAGCCTCTTCTAGCTCTACTGCATATTTCACGCTAGAAGGGATAACAAATCCTTCTAATTTAGGATGTCTTCTTGTTTTATCAAGAGTTTTAAGGTGCGAAGACTCTTTATCCCATACAGCAACCCTATGACCACCTGTAGCCAACAATGAAGCTAAAGCGGTCCCCCATGCCCCAGCTCCGAGATACCCTATATTCATATACCCTCTCTTTTTCTTTAAAGGTCCACTATAACCTAAACTTTTTACTATCCTTATTTTAGCACCATCTTAAAACATAACGGATTTAGGATAATACTTAACCACGAGAAACAAAACTTAAGACTTTCAGATTGCAGCAGTCACTTTCTAATATAATAAAAAATTACTTGTCGTATAAAGTAAACTTCTTTAACTATTTTTAAAGAAATATTTATTCTTGATTAAAATTTTTTCTTCAATGCCTCGCTTACCACTTGCGGAACCAATAAAGAAGTATCACCACCAAGAGAAGCAATCTCACGCGCCATAGATGCAGAAACATAAGCGTATTTTTCAGAAGGAGTTAAAAACACCGTCTCGATTTGAGGATCCATCATGCGATTAATGCCTGCAAGCTGTAACTCATATTCAAAATCTGAAATAGCTCGAAGACCACGCAAAATCATCGTAATTTTTTTATCACTAACAAGATCAACCAACAGTCCCGAAAAAGTACAAACCTCTACATTAGGATATTTCGCCACCACTTGCCTAATCAGCTCTTCCCTCTGGGCCAAACTAAATAGTGTGTTTTTTTGATTATTCGCAGAGATAGCAACGATAACTTTAGAAAATAACCGACTACCACGCTCGATCAAATCGATATGACCATAGGTTATCGGATCAAAAGTTCCTGGATAAATTATACTACCAGACATAAACCACCTACTTATTTAAAAATAATACCAATAATATATCACGACATGTAGCCAGGAGAAAATAATCCCTTAAAAGGGTGTTTTGACTAAAAAATCAGAAATACTTTGACTTTAACCCTATTGTATAATAATTAATGGTGGCTATAATACGAAATACGCTCCCTTCGTCTAGAGGCCTAGGACGTCGCCCTCTCACGGCGAAAACATGGGTTCGAAACCCATAGGGAGCGCCAAATTACTCCGCTTTATTCCAAAAGCTTTAAGATCACATCTCTCCCAGGGAACGCTCCAGATGACTTTACTTTGCCGTCAACAACGATTGCCGGCACAGACAATATTCCCAACTTTGCCATTTCGACAAAATCAGAACTATATTCAATATTAGCTGCAATCTTGTTTTGTTTTACAACATCATCTACTAACGCTTTTAATTTATGACAAGCAGGACATCCTGAACCATAAACAATTACCTCTTTCATGCTTTTAATCTCCATAATAAGACTGTTATATCATCCAATTAAATAAATAACCGACCATAACAACACCCACAACAACAGTCACAAGAAATATACCTATCAATCTTGGTTTAAGCACTTTACGCAATATAACCATTTCAGGAAAAGACAGGGCAATTACAGACATCATAAAAGCCAATACCGTGCCAATTGCCGCCCCTTTACTAATCAATGCCTCCACTACTGGGATAATGCCGGCGGCATTAGAATACAAAGGAACCCCCAACAACACTGCCAACGGCACTGACCACCAAGAATCGCTCCCCATTACAAAAGCCATAAACCCTTGAGGGACATAGCCATGAATAAAGGCTCCTAAAGCAATACCAATTAAAACATACAGCCAAATACGCCTAAAAATATCGACCACTGAACTATAGGCAAATAAAATGCGGTCATGCCAACTTGATTTTGCCTTCTGTTCTGATGCCGCATCAAATCGTATGTTTTTAACCCAATCCTCAACATATTTTTCGGGACGAGATCTACCGATAACTAAGCCAGCAACAATTGCCACACATAATCCGGTTAAAAGATACGCAAGAGCCAGCTTCCATCCCAATAAACCATAGAGCAAAACCAACGCAATCTCATTTACCATCGGTGCTGCGATTAAAAATGAGAAAGTAACTCCAAGCGGAACACCTGCCGACACAAACCCTATAAATAAAGGCACTGCTGAGCAAGAACAAAAAGGGGTAATTATTCCGAGTAAAGCAGCGATAATATTACCAACAAACTCTCTCTTACCAGCTAAAAACCTCCTGGTTCTTTCAGGAGTTATAAATGAACGTAGCAAACCAACCCCATATACCACCAGCCCAAGAAGCATAAAAACTTTTGGGGTATCGTATAAAAAAAACTCAACCGCTGACCCTAAACGGGAATCAAGATCAATATGTAGCAATGAATCCACAAGAAAAACAGAACCATCTCTTAGATGGGAGTAAAGCGTCCACCAGATCACAAGCAAAAATAAATGCGGCAATATGTATCTGGTAAAAAGATTATTACCAAACCTAAGAAAAACAGCATGACACAACTTTTTAGCACTCAAATCCATCTCCTAATTACGTTGTAATCTTATATTCAAATTCTAACATGCCAATTAACAAATCAACAACAACTTAGCTTCAGCGCTGTACAAAAAATATTATAACATGGTAGCATAGCTTACTTGCCACTCAGTCTTAATCTGATAGGTTAGCATGCAACTAAGGGAAACATAAATAAATGACAAGTTTATTTTTAAACAATTACTCATTAATCTTTTTGGGTTGCGGCATTGGTGGAGTATTACGCTATGTTGTTTCCAACAGCGCTCATTTTTTATTGGGACAAACTTTTCCTTATGGCACATTAATTGTCAATGTGAGCGGCTCATTTTTAATGGGATTATTATTCATCATTATACTGGAGCGGTATGGAAGTTTAGCTCCTCAATTAAGAGCCTTTCTTCTAATTGGCCTTCTTGGGGGCTACACCACATTCTCATCTTTTTCTATTGAAACAATTAATTTATTCGAACAGGGTGCGTTGTTAAAAGCATTTTTTAACATGGGATCAAACCTCATCTTATGTGTTATTGCTACTGGGGTTGGAATTATTTTAGGGAGATCATTATGAAAGAAATTGATATCACTGTTGTTAGAATTTACATTACCGAAGCCTCAGATCTACTAGAAAAACTGTTGGACTATTTAAAAAATGAGGCCACGGTTAGGGGAGTTACAGTATTTCGCGCCATTAGTGGCTATGGGGATGACGGTAAAATACATACATCAACGCTTGTCGATCTTTCTTTAAACCTACCACTAGTTATTGAATTTTTCGATGAAAAAGACAAAGTAAAATCGATTATTGAAAAATTAAGTGCTACTTCAAAACCAGAGCATATAGTTTTTTGGGATGCAAAAACCAACGATAATAGCCAGGTATGACACCAACATAGATCTATTACCCAAACCCCAATCTTAGATTATTGTTGCGAATAAAAATTAAAGTCGCCTTAAAACAGGTAACTTAATTATATTTTTCGCCAGTTGTTAGCTATCAAAAAACCATTCTCATGCTTTTCAATAACACCATTATTAACAAGCTTATTGATTATACGGGAAAGATTTTCTCTTGCAGTTCCAAGATAGTTTGCCAACTCTTGAATATTAAGACCTTTAGTCCGCGCTATTGTTACATTATTTTCAGTACTTGCGTTTTCCAAAAGAAAATGAAGAAATTTCTGCTCGGCAGTTTTTAAAGATAGCTGCTCAATTTTAAGAGCAAACTCCCGCAAACGCTTGGCTTGTAATGCCAAGATATTTAAAGCCACCTGAGCATCATCTTTTATTAAAGCAATGAATTTTTCTCTTGGAATATTACATAGCATCGAATCACTTAAAGCCGCACAGCTCGCAGGATACCTGCCTCCTTCGAACATAGCCACCTCAGCAATCACACTATTTTTTAACATGATATGTAAAATGTGCTCTTTTCCATCAGAATTCGACTTAAAGACCTTTACCGAACCATCGCAAACAATGAACAACTTATCTGCCTGCTGACCCTCCTGAAAAATTATCTCATTTTTACAATAAGACCTTAGCTCAAAACTAGTAGCGACATCCTCTAGTCTTTCTTTATTTAGGTGAGCAAATAGTGGTAGCTGTTTTAAAAACTGGAGTTTCATAAAATTTTTCTAAATTGTGTGATGATTGTCACATACATCAAATAAATAGTAAA
Source organism: Gammaproteobacteria bacterium (assembly GCA_018814965.1). Taxonomy (GTDB): domain Bacteria; phylum Pseudomonadota; class Gammaproteobacteria; order UBA9339; family UBA9339; genus UBA9339. Next base: position 4,290 of record JAHIYS010000217.1, on the reverse strand, counting down.
AGATAATGTTTGCGATTTCAACCTATTAAAAGGAGATTAAATATGCAGTCTCAATCATGTCAGATGTTTTGCAACCAATGCGAACAAGCCGCCAATGGCTCAGGGTGTACCGTCAAAGGAGTTTGCGGCAAGGATTCAAACGTTGCCTCCCTTCAAGACCTATTAATACATGCTCTCAAGGGCCTGTCACATATTGCATTAATTGCACAAGAAAATAATATCGAAACTAAAGACGTAGAATTATTAGTATTCGAAGCATTGTTTGCTACTGTAACCAATGTAGACTTTTCTGAAGAAAAAATAGCATCTTTACTTAGAAAAACTTGCAGACTCCGAGATGGAATAAAAATTAAGCTAGAAGATAAAAACATTGAAATTGATAAGCTACCTAACGCGGCAACTTTCATCCTTTCAAGCACCTTAAATGATATGATTGGACAAGGACGAGTTTACGGCATTCTAGATAAGATAGAAACAAACCAAGACATTCAATCACTAAAAAATACTTTGTTATATGGCATCAAAGGGATCGCTTCCTACGCTGATCATGCAATCATCCTGGGACAAAGAGACCCTTCCATTTGTGCTTTCTTAACTAAAGCATTAGCAAATATGCTTCGCTATGATCTAGATATCGATGAATGGATAAATTTGCTAATGGAGTGCGGCAAAATCAATCTTTGTGCAATGGAATTATTAGATACCGCTCATACCTCACACTACAGCAACCCTACTCCCACCTCAGTACCTCTAGGAGCAAAAAAAGGCAAAGCTATTTTAATTTCAGGCCATGACTTATATGACTTAGAATTACTACTAAAACAAACTGCAGATAAAGATATCGCAATCTACACTCACGGAGAAATGTTGCCGGCACATGGCTATCCCGGGCTCAAAAAATATAAACATCTCTATAGCCATTATGGCACTGCTTGGCAGAATCAACACCAAGAATTTGATGATTTTCCTGGGGCAATTTTAATGACAACCAATTGCATCCAAAAGCCTCTTGCCTCATATCAAGATCGCCTCTTTACAACCGGATTAGTAGCATGGCCAGGCGTCGATCATATTGATAGCAACGGCAATGGCAAAGATTTCTCATTAGTTATTAATAAGGCCCTTAGCCTACCGGGGTTTTTAGCAGATACAGATAAAGATTCTGTTATGGCTGGATTTGCCCATGATGCAGTGCTGAGCGTTGCTGATAAAATCATTGCTGGGGTAAAACAACAAAAGATTAGACACTTCTTTCTTGTGGCTGGATGTGATGGAGCCAAACCAGGCAGAAATTATTATACAGAATTTGTCGAAAAAGTTCCCAATGACTGCATCGTCTTAACTTTAGCTTGCGGCAAATTCAGATTTTTTGATAAAAAGCTCGGAAATATTGAGGGGATCCCTAGATTATTAGATATTGGTCAATGCAATGACGCCTACTCCGCAATCAAAATTGCAGTTGAACTTGCTAAAGCCTTTAATTGTAGCGTAAATGAACTACCATTATCAATGGTATTGTCATGGTATGAACAAAAAGCAGTAGCAATATTATTAACCCTACTATCCTTAGGAATAAAAAATATTAGACTTGGACCAACACTACCAGCATTCATTACTCCAAATGTATTAAATGTTTTAGTAGAAAAGTTTAACATTCAACCAATAACAACCCCTGATGCTGATTTGGATGCACTTTTATCAGGAAATTAACCGCAGGTTCAGCATCCGGAGAAAACCTCTTCGGATGCTTTGTTACAAAAAACCAGATGAAAAGAAAAATTATCGAGATTGACGAAGATCTATGCAACGGATGCGGACAATGTTCTTTTGCTTGCGCTGGAGGAGCAATCAAAATAATAAACAATAAAGCAAAATTGATTTCCGACAGCAATTGCGATGGCTTAGGCGCTTGCATTGGTCACTGTCCAATGGGAGCATTAAAAATCACCGAGAGAAAAGCCGATCCCTTTGGTAAAAATATTCCTAAAACACAAGCATGTAATTACTTAAATCAAAAGCATAAGTCTATGGCCAACTCTATTTTGAATAATTGGCCAATCCAAATAACATTAGCACCAGAAATAACAGATTGTTATAACAACACCTCTGGCATCCTAATTGCAGCTGACTGCACAGCATTTTTCTGTTTAAATTTTCATGTGGATTTTGTCAAAGGAAAAACTTTATTAATTGGCTGTCCAAAACTAGACGGGGTTTCTTCTTATACGATAAAATTAGCTGCTATTTTTACCAAAAACAATATTAAAAGCATTTCCATCGTGCGAATGGAGGTTCCTTGCTGCAAAAGCCTGACCCATATCGTTAAAGCTGCCATTATTTTAAGCAAAACAAGTATTACCCCTAATGAAACAATCATCTCTGTTGCATCATAACCAAAAACACCACCTATTTTATATTCCCCCTTATTAATTAATAACACCTTCAGCATACCCATCAAAAGCCACGCGCACTTTAATGACAAACGGTAACTGTTTTATCTTGTAGCAACTTGCCACTCATGCCATAATCTTGGATTCAGAGGTTATACACGCAGCAAGAGCGTTTAATATATGAGATGTTGCATTCTAAAATTTTAAGGTAGGCGCAGGCTTTAGCCTGCGTTATAAGGTTATGATTAAATTCAAAAAAACGCAGGCTAAAGCCTGCGCCTACCGCAACTTTTTAACTATTTTAGTCTAAATGCAACAACCCCTATATTAAAGACTGCGATTTTTTAGAATTTTTCTAAAGTAACGGTTACTCCTTAAAAAAAAAGGAAAAATTCTAAAACCATCTCTAGATCCAGCAAACAAACGCTAATTGCTGGTTTTGATTTTTGAATTTAGAATGATGTGCTAGTGAAATTATCCCATAAACTATAGACTATTTTATGAAATTTGTAGATGAAGCTAAAATTAAAGTTAAAGCTGGCGATGGCGGTGATGGCTGCCTCAGCTTTAGACGTGAAAAATTCATCCCCTTTGGCGGCCCCAATGGCGGCGATGGTGGCGTTGGTGGCAGTATTTTTTTTGTTACTGACCGCAACTTAAACACCTTAGTGGACTTTCGCTTTCGTAAACACTTTGAATCCCAGCGCGGGCAAAATGGGATGGGAAGCCAATGCACCGGCAGAGAAGGTGAAGATCTTATTATTAAAGTACCAATTGGAACTCTAATCTATGATGATGATACTGATGAATTGATCGCTGATTTAAACAAAGTTGATCAAAAAATTCTTATAGCAAAAGGCGGGTTTCATGGGTTTGGGAATTTGTACTTCAAAACCAGCACTAATCGTGCACCACGCAAAATCACCAAAGGTAAACCGGGTGAAGAACGTAATTTACGCCTCGAACTTAAACTGTTAGCAGATGTAGGATTAGTTGGGTTACCCAATGCTGGAAAATCCACCTTTATCCGTTCAGTTTCTGCCGCACGCCCTAAAGTAGCTGATTACCCATTCACAACTTTACACCCAAATCTTGGAGTGGTACGCATCGATACTGAACGTAGCTTTGTTATAGCAGATATTCCTGGACTAATTGAAGGCGCTTCTGAAGGAGCAGGACTTGGAATTCAGTTTCTAAAACATTTAGCACGCACAAGTGTATTGCTACATCTAATAGATGTAGCTCCATTGGATGACAGCGATCCTGTAGTAGCAGCAAAAGCCATAATCAAAGAGATCAAGAAATTCAGTAAAGATCTCGCAAAAAAAGAGCGCTGGTTAGTATTAAATAAAATAGATTTATTACCAAAAAAAGAACTCGACTCTAGAATTGAAGATATTCTCAAACGCTTAAAATGGAAAGGCAAAGTGTTTCAAATTTCAGCAATCAAAAAAATCGGCACAAAAGAGCTTTGTTATAAACTAATGGATCATTTCATGAGCCAAAAATAGTTTGTTTAGAACTAGCTTAATTTAGATCCTATGAAACATATTTTTGTAGGCTCTATCGGTTAGACTGATCAGGCAGGACACATCCCCTGTAGTTCAAGTTGGTCAAGAGCCACCACCTCCTTCCTCCACATATTGAAGCAGATATCTTTACATTCCTCTTTGCTTAAAAAACAACCATCAACCGCCACTCCCCATCTCATATCACAACAACAATCGGAACCACCTACAACATTAGAAATTTCTTTTTGATTTAATTCAATAAGATTCATATAGTTACCTCGCAAATAGAATAATAACATGCCTTGCAAAAAAAAACTAGCAGCTTTATCTTCTACACCAAAACCACAAAGATTTGATCTCTGTTTCGACCTAGGAAGCATACCAAATAT
>JAHIYS010000216.1 GCA_018814965.1 Gammaproteobacteria bacterium | reverse complement strand
GCTCTCGATCTAATACCAAGCGATCACTATCAAGAGGCAATCCTAAAATAGACAATGCTAAGTAAACAGCCTCATCCCAAGAGTTGTCAGTCCCATGACCAAAGTAAGTTCCATTGCGTTCAAATTCATTAACTGCAAAATTAACAAAATCAGCAAGCAGATTTAATTCAATATTTTTATTCTTCATAATACTTCTTAGCCTATTCACTTATTAGCGGTTCCCTAAAGTATAAAACCAAATCATTGCGAAAAATGAGCAAAGCTCATGACAAAGCAATCCAGTGTATTATTAGCTTTATGGATCGCCACGCGAAATGAAAAAACATTTCGCTCGCGATGACAGCCCTATGTTTTAGTGAGCTACTATAATGAGGCCACAAAAATCCACTTTTTTGTCGTGCCGGCAAAAACCTCCTTCTGTCATACTGGCAAAAGCCTCGTTCTGTCATACCGGCGAAGGCCGGTATCCAAAAAATTCAATAAAACCGCACTTGCAATATAAAAATCTTGCATCCTGGATCCCGCGGTCTTCGCCGCGGGATGACAATTATTATTCGCCGCGGGATGACAATTATTATTCGCCGCGGGATGACAATTATTATTCGCCGCCGGACGACAGTTATTATTCGCCGCTAAACGACTTAAAGTTCCTCTGTTTGGAGATACTTTGGGATAACGCATGGCCAATTGAATTTCTTTTCAATTTTGTCTCGCAAAGCTTCCGCGGCATGAATCTCTCCATGAGTGATAAATACTTTTTTTGGTGGAGCTTTAAACTTACTCAACCAATTCAATATTTCACTATAATCCGCATGCGCAGAAACATTAGTTAGCATTTTAACCTCAGCATTAACCCTAAGCATTTCACCAAACATTTTGATTTGCTTACGACCATGCATTAAAGCCTCACCTCTAGTACCAGCAGCTTGATAACCAGCGAATAAAATCATATTACGTTTATCCTCTGCATATGCCTTAATGTGATGTAATACGCGACCACCAGTAGCCATCCCACTTGCTGAGATAATAATCTTAGGAAACGCATAAGTATCGATCTGTTTGGATTCATCAACCGTATTAACATATTGCGCCACTTTAGACACTTCCCGACAAACACCTTGAGCCAAAGGGTGATCTTCGGCATTTTTTAACATAATATCAGTTATGTCTTGGGCCATAGGACTATCTAAAAAAACCGGAATACTTGGGATTTTTCCCGCTTGTTTTAAATTATGAATGTAATACAACATACTTTGGGTTCTACCAACAGCAAATGCAGGAATAATCAAAGTTCCACCACGTTCTGCAGTTTGTCTAATAGCATCCCCCAAGCTTTCTTCAGGATCAACATCTTCATGCAAACGATCACCATATGTTGACTCGATAACCAAATAATCAGCATGAAAAATATCCTCTCGTGGCAAAATGCATGGCTCACTGGATAGCTCACTGGAACGCCCTAAATCACCAGAAAATAATAAAGAACCATGTTGATACTTAACCATTACTGTAGCAGCGCCAAGAATGTGTCCCGCTCGATTAAAACAAAAACTTAAATCACCAATATCAAAGTTTTTATGAAATGCTATAGGTTGGAATTGTGAAAACACTGCCGCAGCATCCTCTTTAGTATAAAGCGGTAACGCCGGTTTATGCTTTGAATATCCATATTTATTGGCGCGTTTTGCTCCTTCCTCTTGAAGATGACCACTATCCAGCAACAACACCTTACATAATTCAAGAGTCAAAGGAGTACCATAAATTTTGCCGCTAAACCCATTTTTTACTAAAAGGGGCAAGTAACCAGAATGATCTAAATGAGCATGAGTCAATACCACCGCATCAATAGTTTTAGGGTTAACTGGCAGATCCGCCCAATTACGCAATCGCAGCTCTTTGAGCCCCTGGAACAGACCGCAATCAACCAAAACCTTTTTATCAGATTTTAGTAAGTATTTGGAACCGGTAACGGTTCTTGTGGCACCTAAAAATTTAATTTCCATTCTTCATCCTATATTTAAAATTTCCAAAAGTTTCTTCTCATCGATTAGTTCTACACCAAGCTTTTTAGCCTTATCTAATTTTGACCCAGGATTATCCCCTACAATAACATAATTGGTTTTTTTAGAGACGCTTTCACTAATTTTGGCTCCTAGCTCATATAGCTTATCTTTTACCTCATCCCTGCTCATCTTCTGTAAAGCACCTGTAAGCACAAAGATTTGTCCATACAATCTTTTTTCTAAAGATGACTCCTGCTGGGGCCAATAAATACCACTTTGACGCAATCTCTCAATTAACTCAAGATTGCGTTTTTCACTAAAGAAAGAAACTATCTGGGAAGCCACTGCGGGACCAACATCCGGCACTGCCTCAAGCTCCACAATACTTGCTTGCATTAATCTAGACAAATCACCAAAATGCATTGCTAAATTTTGCGCTGTAACTTCTCCAACCTCACGAATACCTAATGCATAGATAAATTTAGCTAAAGTGGTTTTTTTACTCTTGGCAATCGCCTGTAAAATATTTTGCGCTGACTTTTCTCCTTGGCGCTCTAATGCCACAAGTTTTTCTTGAGATAAAGAGTAAAGATCAGCCACACTCTTAACTATATTGGCGTCCACTAACTTATCAATAACTTCATCTCCTAAACCTTTAATATTAAAAGCTCCTCGAGAAACAAAGTGTTTAATCATCTCCTTAAGCTGCGCGGTGCAAAACAAAGACCCACTACAACGAGCGGCAACCTCATCAGCGCTCTTGATTATCTTTGAACCACATATAGGACAAAGCTTAGGTAATTCTATCAAATGAGTATTTTTAGGACGCCGATCTTTTACCACTGATACAATTTCCGGAATAACATCACCTGCGCGACGTATAATCACTGTATCACCCACACGCACATCTTTACGCCACACCTCTTCAATATTATGCAACGTAGCATTGCTTATCGTAGCACCACCAACAAATACCGGCTCTAATCTAGCAACTGGCGTTAAAACTCCGGTGCGCCCAACTTGAAATTCAATATTCAATACCCTGGTCAACTCCTCCTGAGCAGGAAACTTATGCGCAAGTATAAAGCGTGGAGCACGAGCCACAAAACCCAGCTCTTTCTGCTGACTCAAATCATTAACCTTATACACGACACCATCTATATCGTACGGCAGCCGGTCACGCTTAGTAGCAATAAGCTTGTAATAATCGATACAACCCTTGATACCATTAACAGTTTTTATTTCAGCATTAACTCTTAAACCCCAATCTTTTAGCATAATCAAAACCTCACTATGAGTTTGGGGTAAAACATAATCTTTTAATGCGCCAAGAGCATAGCAAAAAATATCCAAAGATCTGCTAGCAGTTATTTTGGGGTCAAGCTGACGTAAACTACCTGCTGCGGCATTACGAGGATTAACAAAACTCTTATGACCAAGTTTACTAGCCTCAAGATTAACCTTGTTAAAATTTTTATGGGCCATATAAACTTCGCCTCGCACCTCAAGTAAAGAAGGAAATTTACTACCCCGCAATCTTAGCGGCACGCTAGAAATAGCACGAACATTTTGCAAAATATCCTCACCAACATCACCATCGCCACGAGTAGCTGCCTGAGTTAGAACACCATTTTCATATACTAAATTAACTGCAGCTCCATCTATTTTTGGCTCACATACATATTCTATTTTCGCACCATCTTCTAAATGCAACCGCTCGTGAATTCTTCGATCAAAATTCAAAACACCCTCTTCGTCAAATGCATTATCAATCGACAACATGGGGGTTATATGATGAATTTGAGGAAAAGCAGCAGCTGGTTTTGCACCAATCCTCTGTGTAGGCGATGCTGAAGTTATTAAATCAGGAAATTTAGACTCAATATCCTGCAATTCGCGAAACAACCGATCATATTCTATATCAGGCACCTGAGGCTGATCTAAAACATAATAGTAATAACTATAATCATTAAGCAACTTCCTAAGCTCAATAATACGTTTTTTTCTATGTTCTTTATTCAAAGCCATTTAACATCAATCAAGATTATCTAATAAATCCGAAGCATATAAATTATTAGTTTCGACCATGCAGATTTTTTCACGCAATCTTTTAAGTACATCCACATTTATAATTTGATGTAAGTCATCATAAATCTCTCCACCCAGCTCTTCAGTCAGCTGGCGTGCCGTATCAAGCATGAGATCAAAACTAGTCATTAATTTTTGCTTGGGGTCTAAACGCATAAATAACAACAAACCATTACATTCAAAAGAACCCATATCTTCTATCGAGAATGAACCCTGTGGAGTAGCTGCTGCAACACTAAATAAAACCTTAGAATCATCACCATCAGCATACCGATGAAAAATATTCATCGTTCCAAATCGCAAATCTGTTGATAATAAAGCTTGAAGCAACTCATACCCCATATAAGGCTTGCCTGAAAAAGCATTGACATGCAATATAACAATATTAGGATCGTAAGGAGATTGCATTTCTAAATCTAAAGGTTGCTGCTTTTTCGCATCTAATTGTTCACCCACAGCAAGATCTGGTGGATTAAAACTAATTATTGGTGGTTGTTTTTTTATTTGTGATTTATTTTTTTGTCGACGTTGATAGCGGAATAAAAACACCACTGCCACTAAAATCAATATTATTATCAGGTAAAAAAGTAGTGATAACATATGCCCCCTGCAAAATGAAAACTATTTTAAACTGATCCTATTTGTTATCGCAAACACCAGGATTTATTATTCTCTGGATTGTATCACAAAACAATAGCCGTTTAGCTTACAACGCCACCAAAACCAATCCCTCGCCTAAAAAAATGTTCGTTATGATAAACTGCACAAGCCGTAGTTCAGGATAAATTCACAAACAAGCGCGCTATACTAAAAATCAGTTTATAAACTGCGTACCTACAATAATATAACGCTTATTTAACTACTTTTCAGCACCAGCCAAAGTAACTGCAGCATCAACATCGACACTAACTATTCGCGATACCCCTAGCTCTTGCATGGTAACCCCAATTAATTGCTCAGAGATTTCCATAGTTAATTTATTATGGGTAATAAAAATAAATTGTATTGTTTTTGCCATCTCTTTGACCAAAGAACAAAACCGCTGTACGTTTATATCATCAAGAGGAGCATCCACCTCGTCGAGAATGCAAAATGGCGCTGGATTTAAATGGAAAATGGAAAAAATTAATGCTATCGCTGTCAAAGCCTTCTCACCACCAGATAACAAATGAATACTAGAATTACGCTTCCCAGGAGGTTGTGCCATAATCAACACCCCAGTTTCTAATAAATCATCAGCTGTTTGCTCTAAGCTTGCTTTCCCACCGTGAAAAATCTTAGGAAAGAGCTCTTGGAACTTCAGATTTATACCATCATAAGCTTCTTTAAAACGCGCTTTAGTATCATGATCAATTTTATGCATTACCTCCTCTAAAGTATTTAACGCATTTATTAAATCCTGATTTTGGGCATCTAAATAGGTTTTACGCTCCCCTAGCTTCTCAAACTCTTCAATAGCAGCAAGATTAATCAAACCTAAACGCTCTATTCGGGATGTCAAATGAGTTATTTTTTCTTCCCATTCGACAACCGCAGCTTCTGCAGGAAGAGCAGCATGCAAATCCTCTAGCTTTAAATCTAATTCTGCTACCTGCTCCCCATAGGTAGTGCTTCTAACTAGTAAACCCTCCCGTTCCATGCGTACTTTTTCTAAAAACATCCGTATTTTTTCGTTTGTTTCTTGAGATTCAATATTTTCCTTTTCTAGCTCACGAAGCTCCTGTTCAATATTTACTGTCTTTTGCTTAGCTAAATTTAAATCAGTTTCTACTGCCAAACGTTGCTCTAATTCTGACTGTAATTCTTTTTCCAAATCAACTAGCGGCGCTTGAGCTTGGTCTAAAGAAGCCTCTAGGTTCCCTTGTTGCTCTTTTAAGCTAGCCAACCGTTTATTGGCACGATCCAAACTTTGATTCAAATAATCCACTTGGGTTTGAAGCAATTGTAAGCGTAGGGTAAAACTGGACACATCTTGTTGTAGCTTTTGACTATAATCACGAGCAGCAACTAAACGCTGCTGTATTTGATCCTGACTCTGAATTAGAGCTTGACGTTCAAGATCATAAGTCATCTTTTGTCGAGAAGCCTCTTCTTTATTTTTCAACGAGACGGTCAATTGCTCACGAAGAACAATTAAATTATTATCTTGGCTTTCGATCTCTTTTTTAAGCACTAAAGCACGATCTTCAAGATGCTGCAAATAAGTTTTTTTAGCTGTGATTTTACTTTGAGTATCGCTATATTCTGCCATCAATACATGTAATTGCTGCTGTATTTTTTGATGCTCTTCCTCTAGTGTCATTAAAGAGGTTTGCTGGGCCGCTAATTCCTGCTCTTCGGTAGCACAATCATTTTGTACTTGCTCAATATTTGCATATAGCTCCTGTAACTCACGCTCCCGCTGTAAAATACCAATTTTAGGATTATCGTCATATGCAACACGGAGCCAACCCGCTCCTAACCAAATACCACTTTTGGTAATAATTGACTCATCATGATTAAGTTTTGACTGCATTGCTAAAGCTTCATTAATGTCCTCAGCAATATAAATCCCGGACAATAAACTGCCCAAAGACCGCTTAGAATTCATCTTACTAGCCAAAGTTGCAATATTTAGTCGCGGATTACTCTGTACTTGTAAATCCTGATCCAATAAAGTTAAATTACCCCGAGTTAAATTTTTAACTTCAGGAATAACGCTTGCTATACCATCAACACATACTGCCTCTAGATAAACACCCAAAACAGTTTCTACTGCGGTTTCCCAACCAGAAGTAACTTGCAACTCTTCTGCTAACCTCGGTCTTTGTTCAAGATTATGTTGCTTTAACCAATCAAGCAATACTGTATCGTTTTTACCAAGAGCTGCTTGCTGTAGCGCCTCAAGAGAAGATTTACGACCATTTAACGCTTGTAATTTATTTCGATTTTGATCAAGCATGCCAGAAAGCTTTTGAATACCCTCTCTTATACTAGTAATCTGCTGTTGCTTATTTGTTACCTCTTCGCGTAATTTATTTTGGTTATCCTGCAACCCTTGCAATAAACCATTTATTTGCTCGATCTCAGAATTCAAAGCGATAAAATCTAAACTAGCCAATTCTGATTTAAATTTTTCTAAATTTTGAGTCTCGGCGACAATTCTTTGCTCTAAATGACCAATTTGCGTCTGCTCAACTTCAAGTTGTTGCAAAATCTTAGAGTTATTGGCATTAAAATCGTCCCAATTTTTTTGCCACGATTGCGCTTGCTGTTCTGCTTCTTGTAACTCTTGCATCTCTCTTTCAAGAACTTCTTGTCCATCTGCAATATTAGCCTCGAGCTCAACTCTCTGTGAAGCCAGCAACTCAATCTGATTCTGATCTGCCCCCTGGTGACTAGTCGTCTCCTGCCAATTCTGATTAACCTCTGCTAAATCTTTGGTCAATTGCTCTTGACGCTCTTTGGTATGTTTAATTTGCTGCTCTAGACGCGCAATATTTGCCCCAATACGATAGTAATTAGCTTGAACCTCATTAAAGCTTTCTATATCTTTATTATGTTGCTCGCGTAGGGTAGCAATTTTTGAATTAAGAACATGGTGCTGGGTAGTTTTATTTTCTAATTTAGTCTCTTCATCACGAACTATACTTTCTTGCTCTAATAATTTTTTATTAATCTC
>JAHIYS010000022.1 GCA_018814965.1 Gammaproteobacteria bacterium | reverse complement strand
TGAGGTATATCCAAATGGTATCTCTACTAGCCTACCTTTTGATGTGCAAATAGATTTAGTCCATAGCATGAAAGGGCTAGAAAATGCTAAATTGCTTAGTCCAGGCTATGCTATTGAGTATGATTTTTTTGATCCTCGTGATTTAAGGCCCACTCTTGAGACCAAGATGATAGAGGGGCTGTTTTTTGTGGGTCAGATTAATGGGACTACCGGGTATGAAGAGGCTGCTGCCCAGGGATTAATAGCTGGAATTAATGCGGTTTTAAAGTTAAAAAACAAAGATCCTTGGTATCCCAAGCGGGATGAGGCCTATATTGGGGTTATGATCGATGATCTGTTAACTAGGGGAACAACTGAGCCTTATCGGATGTTTACCAGTAGGGCGGAATATCGCTTAATGTTGCGTGAAGACAATGCTGATCTGCGTCTTACAGCCATTGGTTATAAGCTTGGTTCGGTTGATGAAAAGCGTCATCAGATTTTTTTAAATAAATTTAATGCTATTGAAGCTGAAAAAGATAGATTAAAAAATATTTGGGTTCGGCCGAGAACACCCGAGGGTGATGCTTTTGGGGTTCTTACGAAGCAAGTGTATGAAAGGGATAGTCGTGTTTTAGATCTATTGAGAAGATCAGATGTAAGCTATATACAGCTGGTAGAGCATGGGTGTATACCTGAGATTGGTATTTCTTCTGATGTTTTTGAGCAAATAGAGATACAGGTCAAATATTATGGTTATATTGAAAGGCAGTTGCTTGAAATTGAGCGTCATCGTCGGCATGAAGATACCAAGATTCCAGATAATTTTGATTATAATTTGATCAAAAGTTTGTCTAGCGAGGTTTTACAGAAGCTTAATAAGCATCGGCCTGTGACGATAGGTCAAGCATCAAGGATAGCTGGGGTTACTCCTGCTGCCATTTCTGTTTTATTAGTTTATATAAGGGGAGCAAGTCTTGATAAAAGAGACTAAAAAGATGGGAATAAAGGCTAGAATTTCTTTCTATCTTTTATCAAGATTTGTTCCCTTTTTTAGCTTGACCCCAGGGTAATTTCATTTATTATTGAAATTACTTTTTGATCATTATTTCATTTGGGGCGTCGCCAAGTTGGTAAGGCACTGGATTTTGATTCCAGCATTCCTAGGTTCGAGTCCTAGCGCCCCAGCCAAAAATTGTAAACGAAGATACATTTACTTAACTAGCGCATAAATGTTATGGATGCACTTTATAAAAAAATCATTGAACAGCTGGTTAGCAGCGGAAAACGAATTCGTGAAAAATCTGGGAAAATTCAAGATATTGGTGTTGCCAAAAAGAACTTGACAGAAGAAGACATTCGTATAGAAAGAGAGCTCAAAGAGATTGTTAAAGAGTTTGACCAAAAACACGAATTTTACGCAGAAGAAGAAAACGAAGATTTTTTGGAAGCAAAAGATGTGTGGGCGGTTGATCCTATTAGTGGAACTTCTGCTTTTATACGCGGATTGCCAAATTATGCGATTGTGGCCGCTCATATTCATAATAACGAAGTACAATTTGCGGCTGTTTATGATCCGTCAATGGACAATTTATATACTGCATATAGAAATAAGGGAGCGTATCTTAATAACCAAAAAATTCTTGTTAAAAACGATCCTGAAAAACCAAGCATTATTTTTAACTGGTCCCCAGACTGGAAAGATAGCGCCAAAGCCAAAAAGATTTTTTATGAGCTTAGTGATTTTGAGCTTTATCGAATGTTAAGTTCTTACGCGGTCAACGACTGTCTGGTTGCTTGTGGAAAATATAATGGTGTGGTTTGCCTTGCAAAAGATAGCTTTCCATCTTTTGCAAGCAGTTTAATAATAAGAGAAGCTGGCGGTATCTTTACTAATATCAATGGTGAAGAAAATATAAGGCCAAGTGACAGGATTTTTATTGGTGGTGATGCGAAAACATATCAGAAGTTGAAGTCCATTGTTGGAAGAATTTTAGAATAAGCAACCATGGGACGCGCCAGTCCCATTGGCTTAATTAAAAGATGTTTTAATACAAAGATAACTAGCAGGGGGTTAACCAAAAGCATATGAAACTATTTACCGGTAGCGCAAACGTTGCTTTAGCACAAAAGGTAGCTGATCATCTACAAATTGTTCTTGGAAAAGCTATTGTTGGTAGCTTCAGCGATGGAGAGACTATGATTGAGGTCATGGAGAATGTGCGTGGCCAAGATGTATTTATTTTGCAGCCAACTTCAGCACCAACCAATGATAATTTAATGGAATTAGTTATTATGGCTGATGCTATGAGGAGAGCTTCTGCTAGTAATATTACAGCAGTTATCCCATATTTCGGTTATGCGCGCCAAGATCGACGTGTGCGTTCTTCAAGAGTTCCAATTACAGCTAAATTAGTTGCCGATATTATGGTGGCTTCGGGGATTACTCGGGTAATTACTATTGATTTACATGCTGATCAGATCCAAGGATTCTTCTATATCCCTGTTGATAATGTTTATGGTACGCCAGTGATGTTTGAGGATATTGAAAAGAAGAAGTTTGACAATATGGTTATTGTGTCGCCAGATGTTGGTGGTGTAGTACGCGCTCGAGCAGTAGCTAAAAGATTAAATGATTCAGAGTTAGCAATTATCGATAAAAGACGACAAAAAAGAAATCAAGTAGAGGTTATGCATATCATTGGTGATATTGAAGGTCGTGATTGTGTTATTGTCGATGATATCATTGATACCGCAGGGACTATCTGTCATGCGGCCAATGCATTAAAAAAGAAGGGGGCGCAATCGGTAACTGTGTATGGAACTCATCCCGTTTTATCTTGTGAAGCTATAAATAATATAGAAAATTCTGATATTACAGAGGTGGTGGTTACAGATACCATCCCACTTAGTGCCGCTGCCGAAAATTGCAAAAAGATTAGGCAGTTAAGTATTAGTGCGCTTTTGGCCGAAACTATTCGTCGAGTAAATAACAAGGGGTCAGTAAGCTCTTTATTCCCAGACTAACATATGCTGTGTTGTGAATTTTAAGATTAGGTTGGTTTTGCTTTATCCTGGGGCATGAGCACATGCTTCAACTTTTTGTGGTTTTAAATTAAATGGAGGGAATACCATGTCTTTTGAATTGCCAATTTTACCTTTCGATAGAAAATCTTTAGCTCCTCATATTTCAGAAGAGACTATAGAATTCCATTATGGGAAACACCACCAAGCTTATGTCAACAATCTTAATAAGTTGATCCTGGGGACAGAGTTTGAACAAAAGTCTTTAGAGGATATTGTGCGCACTGCAACAGGAGTTATTTTTAATAACGCTGCTCAGGCGTGGAATCATGATTTTTATTGGCATTGTTTAACTGATGATGCAAGTAACAAAGAGATGTCGTCCGAATTAACAGATGCCATTAACTCCACTTTTGGGGATTTGGAAAAATTTAAAGATGCTTTTACCAAAGCTGGTTTAAGTTTATTTGGTTCCGGATGGGTGTGGTTAGTGAAAAGCGCTAAGGATTTAGAAATTGTCTCAACAAATAACGCTGGGAACCCCCTGACTACAGGGCAAACACCATTGTTGGTTTGTGATGTGTGGGAGCATGCTTATTATATAGATTATCGTAATGCTCGTGCTAAATATCTTGATGGTTTTTGGCAGATTATTAATTGGAAGTTTGTTAGCAAAAATTTTAGTAGCTAACTAAATCTTGGTCGAAAAGTTCGATAGTTGTTGTCTCTTATGAGATAACCCAACAGTTGCTGTCGGATAGATTGATATGGCGAGGCTGTTGAAACCTGAATTTTTTGCTGTCATTGCTGTAAGAATCACGTAATTCGCTGATAAGGGTTGCTCTTAAAGCAGCGGCGGTGACTAAAGCCAGCGTTTCTCTGATCCCTTGTAGGTCATTGCGACGTGGCAATCCAGTAATTAATTTAATCTCCTAAAACAATATGATTACTTATCTAACCAAAGGTAATTCGGCATAATTCATTGGGATTGCTTTGCCTTCGGCTCGCAATGACAGCAAAAATAAAATATCTAAACTAAATCTCAACTTTTTTATTCACTACTTATATATTGTCAACGAATTATGTGATTCTTACAGCAATGACAATTTTTGTTAAGATTTCAGTAGTCCTCTAGCTTAACGATTGTCGTTGGGCATATTGATGTAGTTTAACAGATGCCGTTGGTATGCCTCAATAGCTGTCGTTTCGTGTCTTGACCGTGGAATCTCAGATGCAAGATTTTTAAATTTTGATAACCAGATTATGAT
>JAHIYS010000215.1 GCA_018814965.1 Gammaproteobacteria bacterium | reverse complement strand
TTTTTTGTGTTTCTATCGTCCCTCGAGCTTCATCCTCATATGAAAAGCTTATTGTTGTTATCCCTCTTGCTGCCGGCTCTTCGCCAACACCATTTACCAAACCAGTGTTTGACTGACCGGATGATTTTTTATGAAGAGCATCTTCAAGCTCTTCAATCCTTACTTGTAGATTCTGTACCAACTCTTGGCTATTACCAATATCAGCAACATTTTTTTCATCTAATGTTTTTTGCAAAAAATCCAGCTGATCCCCAAACCCCTTAAGCTGTTCGTTTAGATCTTTAATTTCCCTATGTTGCTCTTCAAGAACTTTTTGCGATGCATCTTGGGTAAATTGACTATCTGTGGTTCCATCCATTTTAGCAAAACTGCGGTCGTGTTCCTCTGTTGCCTTTGTTAATTTTGATGGCCCAAAGCTCCAACCGAAAAAAACTAATACTCCAATAAAAGCCAAAACTAAAATAATTGTCTTTTTTTGAGATTTTCGAGCTAATTCATTTATATTTTTTATAATGTTCATATAAGTTACTCTATGCCTACTACTTGATACAAGAATCCAGATGCCATAGGAGCTAAAGTTTGTTGCGATAAAGCAACTGCTCTAACTCCCTCATGATAAAAATAAGATGGCTTTAAAGTAATGGGTTTTCTTGTCTTGTTTTTAATCTCAGAAACTAATCCTAAAAACCGCGATCCACTATAAGAAGCAACCTGCCGTATATTGGCTATCCCATGAAAATCAGCGCCATGAGATCTCTTTGCTTTTCCATAAGCGTAGTCACCAAAATCTTCATTATTAATCATACCGCTTATCAAAGTAACAAGACTTTTTTGATAGCTTTCCGCTTCTTCAAAACGAGATGACGATAAAGATGGGGTTGTTGGCTCTAATATGACTGTTCTTCCAGCAACTGTTTTTGGAGTTATGAGCAAAGAGAAATTATGGCCCTTTACTGTAGAAAAAAATATCGTAAATGCCTTATCTCCGAATAAATTAATATAAGCTGACCCAGAAGCATCATTTTTTGCTATATACAATCCAGCAGGGCCATTAACAGTTTGTATTTTATCTCCTTTAACTAATACACGATTAATATCCCTATTACTTAGAGCCACCCTTATTTGTTCATTATCAACAAAAAATGTTTCTTTAACTCCATCTTTTACAGGAACACTATTAATATTCTTTTTAGGGAGGTTTTCGCCAGCTTTTGTTTTATCTTCATTATCTTCGATACAATCCTCATTTTCCCCATATAAACTCTTGTTACTAGCATCGCTTTTTACAACATTGGGAATTACTTCGCTTCTATTAACAAGCCCACTTTCACCTACATCCTTCGCAAAACCTGCACCAGATAACAAAAATCCCAATACAATAATCTTTAGTTTAATACCATCTTTAAGTACCTTAATTACCATTGTTGTCCTCTTTTTTTATTCTTACTGCACCTTCCGCTTGTTCAATCTCTGTGATTTCAGAAAATGACAATACCTTTAAATATCCAGATCTATAACTAAACTTAACAATGTAGCTCTTTTTTGCTGGAGCCAAAGCCATATTCCCCACCCAATGTATCAATGATCCATTTGTTAAAACGCTCAGTTCTTTCGTATTTGGGATAACTTCTTCAGGATAAAAAACCGATGAAATATTCTGCTTTATTATTGCCTGCCTTTCTTTATCTAAAATATCTACAAATTTATGATAAAACCTTGAATCTGTATATTGGAGGATAATGCTGTGATTTTGATCTATATTACTTGGAGTAATATTCAGACGCTCGGCAATAAAGAACAAAGCCATTTGACGGAGATAACTCGCATCAATTGTGCTATCAGAAACTGTAAATGATTGCCTCATATCTGCTGGAACAATCGTCCTTTTCTGATGCGCAAATGACCACCCAACTAACCACACTAAGAATATATTTGAAATTAACAATCCCACACTGATTAACAGCAAATAGTGAAGCCTGCCGGACAATATTTGTAATTTATTTTGTGCTATTTGATATTCCATCTTTTGTTCTCTATCTTTATTGCCCTTCTATTTTCTATTAATTTAATTTAACCTACCCTACCCTTGATCAACTTAGCCAATGTCTAGCTGAAGAAGGTGGGGTCTTAATGAACAAGATCCCCTGCAAATAATGTAATGGCAGATGCCAATATAATAGGCTCAAAAACCAACCTGTCCCCTGCCCTTTCTTAAAATGCCTGATTGTGAACCAAACAACCCCAGCTAAAACAAATCCTGTAATTAGACTGCCGAAGAAAAAACATAGTCCTATTATTACAACTATTGGAATAAACTCATCTAAAGTTAACCCAACATATCTCTTCGGCTCATCGATTTTCTTGCAAATAAAATATTTATTTTCGTTGCCCATGCTTGTTTCGTTGCTAATAAATCCAGCGTTTTAGAGCAAATGTCATAAATAGCGCAAGAATAACTATCCCAATTACTGCGCTTGGATGTTTAGTTTTATGCCATGCATATCCACCAGCAATAATTTCTGCCGCGTAAAGAATTTTGATAAAAGCAGATTCAACTCCAAAATTATTTCTTACTGAATCCATCACTGTAGCCAGTTGATCCGGCTCAGCAGCAGAAGCAGGGGTTAAACTTGCGATCCCATAAATTATCAAGAAAATCAATCCAGAATTAAGACTCTTACTCTTTAAAATATTATCAAAATGCTTTTTTACTTTTTTATGTTTCACTTTTATTTCCTCCAACCATTGGTTTTAAATTTATTTATATTCGTATAATCAACACACTTTTTACATATTACATAGGTTTTCTCCAAGTTATTGCCCTGCACCTGCTTTGCCTCATACTTGTTATTAGCGAATAAGCTTGTTTTTGAACATCCAGATAAAAGTCCTGGAACAAACACTAAGAAACTTAAAGCAAATACAATAATATTTCCTTTAACACCTCTCCTCTTATCAACAACCATCTTTGACCAAGGGAAAACCATTTTTCCCATACATATCTTTTGCATACCTTCTCCCATGGTTTTATGTTTATGAATAAATCTTAGCCAATCTAATCAGCGCATTTCGCAGCATCATAACCAAATAAATCCTAAATACTTCTCTTGTAACCCTACTAATTCTCATCGGTCCTATTATGGACAATTTGAGTTTCTTTTTTATCCCATATAATATTAATACTTCACTTCTTGGCATCAAAAACTATCACATAAAAATATCATTAGCCATTTGGTCTCTCTTTAAACCACCGCGTCTTGCTGTTATTCGCGCATTGAATAAGGACTAACAGCAATCATCAATCTATCTTTCTCTACCCATCAACTAAACTAGATTTATCTAAATATTTACTCTATTTATTACTACACTTGGCCCAGTGATTTTTCATTCATCTCTCTTTACAGCATCACTACAAACTTTATTTCTATAAAACCAGGTCTTATTGTGACTTTCATTATTAGCTTTTATAAATCTAACCCTCGTCTTTGTTTTGGTTTCCCTCAGAAATCATTCGAAGCTCACAATTTATTATCCCATTTTGAAACTTTACTAAATTTCTTATATCTTCTTTTTTAACAATAAAATTAATATACGCTCTATGTTCCTTTTCCAATGGCTGCGTTTGCTTTTCCTTATTTATATTTCCCTTTTTATTTGTTTGGCCATCATCTCTATTTCCAACCTGTTTAGCCCTATACTTTTTCCAGTAATCCTGATGCTTTATTCTCCATTTATGCTGTGATATTTTTTTACTTTCTCTATATTCATTATCATTCTTTATCTTAGAACGCGCCCATTTTGCTTTACGCGCCTTTTGACATTCCTTTTTTGAACAATAAATTTGATTTGGTAAATGTGCTTTGGGATAAAACCTACAATTACAATTAGCACATAATTTATCTTTTTTCTCCAAACTCCCCTTCATATGCTTTAATGCCTTTTTTATATAAATATGTCTTTGGTTGCTGTTCTGCCAAGCTTTATTTACACATCATCAACCTTGGTCTCACAATATATTTTAATTAATGGTAAATTTACTTTTGATAGCAATATGGGATTTGCTTTATAACAAATCAGTTTTTTCAACTGTACTTCTGATATCTCAAGCCTTTTGATTAACTCGTCTTGAGTCATAGTCTTCGCCCTCAAAATCATATCAAGCATTTTTTTGATTGCCTCTTTACTCAAGCAATTACCATCCTCCTGGCCCTTGTCCTTATAACTTGATACAGAATAATTGTATCTACCTTTCCTCATAACAGATTTCTCCATTTATGTTGCTTATTAGCATTTTCATGTGAATGAAAGCTTTTTTTCCCAGCAATATGAGCATAAGCAAGTATTCTGAATGAATACCACAAGAACAAAAAACAAATAGGGTATAAAACATATGGATGAAAAAAGATGGGTACTCTCGTATATCAGAAAAAACTGACAATTTTATTGCAAAATGATAATCTATGCCTTGGGGCAGAATGGCTATGGTAGTCATATGTTCCTTTGTTTCTTCTCCAGTTGAGTTACAGCTCAACTGGAGATATAAAAATAAAATATTTTTTGCCCTTAAGCATAACTTAAGGTAAGTATATTTTAACTATAGCATAGATTATTA
>JAHIYS010000214.1 GCA_018814965.1 Gammaproteobacteria bacterium | reverse complement strand
TGAGATTGCCAGATCAAGCCGGGCAATGACAGGATTTGTGTAATAGTTTTCTGAGATTGCCAGGTCAAGTCGGGCAATGACGAAAAGCAGGCAATTTATTCAACAAGGCCATTATAGCTATCCACAAAATAAAACAAAACCTGGATATAATTAAATTGTTTTTGATAATATAATCGTGCCAATTAATCCCACCAAAAACAACAAACATAATCCAATTGCGATATAAGATGCCTTTACAGCAAGATTTTTCTCTCTCCACTTTATTGGATGAACACCTTGAGCTAAAAAGGTTATAATACTAGAAAGATTTACACAAACTAAATTTACCAAAAATAATATCAAAGCATTCATTGCCAAAACCAATTCTCCACCACCTAATAACAATCCAAAAGCCACAAGTGATGGCAATAACGCCACAGCAACCATAACTCCAACCATTGTTGCAGGGATATTGCCTGCCACAAATGCGAGAGCTCCAGCACAACCAGCCGTAAGCGCCAACACTATATCTCCTAGCCCAACAGAGGTTCGTGATGCCACCTGGAGCAATGTCGGATCTATGCGGACCAAAAAACCAAGAGCAATAGATAATAACATAGCTATAATAATTCCAACGATGCCGGTCCTCAATGCATGCCACATAAGCGATAGATCACCTAAAGTAGCACCTACAGCCAATGCTATATTTGGACCAAGGAATGGAGCAATCAACATCGCACCGATTGTTATCGTTGCGCTGTTATTATACAAACCAACAATTGCAACTATGGTAGATAACAGAACCATCATCATATAAGACTTAGTGCACCGAGCAGAGTTTTTGATTGACTCGTATAATTCCTCTCGACTAATCCTTTCTGCTACATTTTTATCTGTAGAACCATCTTTTGGTGTAACAGTTGGCTCTGTTACTGCTCGTGGGAGGGTGGCTTCTACGGATAAAATTACCATACGATTACCTTCACGACCAATTTTGGCCTTATTCAATATGTCTAATACTTCTTCACTCTTTTCGGCATCCAATAAAACTCGTACTAATACCTCGCTATCTGTTAGCTTAATTTGTCTATTTTCAATTATTTTATAGTCTTTAAGAAGATCAGAAACTTTTTTACTTTCCTTGTTTTTTAAAATCATTTCTATCAATCGCAATGCCATTACAATTTCCTCCTATTACTAATTTTCATCTATCTTAAACCATTTCTATTTATGTACTAGCTTGTTGAGTCCTTTTGCCACCTTGCTTAACATCCTAACCAAAACTTTTTACAGCATAAATCAAGATGCCAACCAAAGTAAATCCAATAATTATTATCTTAATTCTGCTTGCATACTATACTCATTTTTAAACTTAATAACCTACATTGTACGATAATTTAAGCATTTGGCCAAACATAGCTTTTTTTCTATCATAACAAGCTAAGTTTTCCCCAACATTTATTCCTCCTCGCTAAAATTACACTTTCCAATAGTCGCAAACAAAAAGCATTAAAGTTGTCGTCTGGCGATCTTTGCCGCAGAATCCAAGATATTATTTTTAAACATGGTTGATCTAATCAAAACCTTTTTACCACTTCCCTCTAGGCCGCATTTTTCACCGGAGCACAGAATTTAATGCTTGTGACCCAGGGCGAAGACCAAGTGATCCAGGATATTTTCACAGGATCCAAATTGTAATTTCTCAACACAATCGATCTAATCAGACCCTTTTTACTACTTCCCTCTAGGCCTGAATTTTTTACCTTATAGATGCTACAAAACTTACCTCTAGACTTTAGCCGCTAAAAACCTGCAGCCAATTTATTAGCAGATTCTCTATAGCTAATTGCTGATTTATATTAATTTTATTTGTAAGATGCCGCCTTATTTTATATAAATGATCTTTATAAGCATGTAGTTTATTTATAGTGGTTTTAGCGGCAAAACCCCTTAATTTTTCAAGTTGATCTTGATTTACAATATTCAGATCGGTCCCAAACTTAATTTTAATCAGATCACTTACAACATAAATTAACGTTACTAGAAAATTATCTAACCCCCAATCCAAAGAGCGTGTCGTCATTTGTACCGAGCTTATCTTACCCTGTTGCAAATCATATAGATCTTCAAAGAACCTCTGTCTTTGCGCCAAAACATCACTTTCAACCAAGCTCAAAGCCTTCAATGGGGCATTTTCAGCTAAGGCAAGCAAAAGATCGGCATCTGCATAAGGAGCCTGCTTTTTTAACCATTCAATAGCAACAAAATACTTTGGGGCATAAATAGATAAAGTCTGACAACGGCTCCTAATTGTTGCAGGCAACATCATGGGGTGGGCAGAGGTTAAAATTATCATGGTCTGTGAAGAGGGCTCTTCTAGGGTTTTTAGTAATGCGTTGGCGCCAGCGATATTTAATAATTCTGCAGATTCAATAATTACTACCTTATATCCACCTTGGTGTGAGGTATTATTTAGATCAGCAATTAGATCACGAATTTGATCAATTTTTATAGCTTTCCCTTTCTCCTGAGGCTCAACAACGACTAAGTCTGGATGATTATCAACTCGCAATAATAAACAAGAGCTACACTTGCCACAAGCTTCGGTTCTATTTAGGCTTTCTGTACACAACAATAATGCTGC
>JAHIYS010000213.1 GCA_018814965.1 Gammaproteobacteria bacterium | reverse complement strand
TCGTGGCTATATTTTGGTCGCTAGAGTCCCAAGTAACTTTGTCAGTTATGATTTTTGTTGAGGTATCGGTATATGTTCCTTCGGCATTAAATTGCTGGGATAATCCTTTAGCTATACTAGGATTAGTAGGAGTTACAGCGATCGAGATTAATTCAGCAGGAGTTATGGTTAATGTTTGAGGGGCGCTGATTACAGTTCCTAAAGTTGCGGTGATGCTAGTAGTTCCTTCAGCTAAAGCGGCGGATAGTCCGGCATTATTGATTGTAGCTATTCCTGGGCTGCCAGAGATCCATGTGACTTTGTTGGTTAGATTTTTTGTTGAGGCATCAGTATAAGTTCCGGTGGCGCTAAATTGTTGGGCTAACCCTTTGGCTATACTTGCGCTGCTTGGAGTTACAGCTATTGACACTAACTCTGGTGGGGTTACGGTTAATGTTTGCTCGCCACTGGCTACAGCTCCTAATGTTGCGGTGATGATGGCTGTGCCTTCTGCCAAAGCATTGGAGAGTCCGGCGCTATTGATTGCAGCCACTCCTGGATTGTTAGAGATCCAGGTGACTTCGTTGGTTACATTTTTTGTTGAGCCATCAGAGTATGTGCTTACCGCAGTAAACTGTGTGGTGAGTCCTTTTGCTATATTTACAGCTGCTGGAGTTACTGCGACTGATACTGCTACTATTGGTGCAGGGGCAGGAGCGTCAACTATTTGTATGGCAAGCTCATGTTTAGTGCAAGCAGATGCAATCCCAGCAAGACATGCAACTACCGTAGGGCGTAAGGTGCCGGTGATGTTTGGAGCAGAAAGACGTAGTTTTATTTTGCACTCTTCGCCTTTTGACATAACATTTGTGGCGCCGCAAAAACCAGCTTCATTTATTTGTTCGACGCTAGGTAATAAACGATTTTTAAAAACTATATTTTTTCCAGCTCCAACTTTTAGTAGGTAATACCCATCCACCTGTTCTCCCATATGAACAACTGCTGGGAATGGAGGGAAGTTAGGGTCGTTGCAGGGTGTTATGGTGAGGGGGGCCGCTGATGCTATTTTAGGTAAAGTCACAACGGTTAAAAATAACAGGATTAAAAGTGATTTGAGGGTTTTATTCATATAGGGTTTTCTCTTTTCGGTCTATATTTTTTGTGATGAAACATTACAAAACAACAGGATTGATTTGATGAAATTTAAATCTATCAAATGCTGGTTTTTGTAATCAATTAGAAATCAAATAAATGGGTGTAGCCAATATAAATCTCTTGCGTTTTAATTTTTCCAATATCTAGTTGATAAAGAGGGTAGGTTTCTCTGTTATCAAAACGAGCTTTTCCTAGATTGGAGTATCTATAAGCTATAGATACTCTGTCGTGATCAACATTAAATGGAATTGCTATTCCAGCTCCTACCTGGTAGGCAAAATTAGTCTTAGTGTGGGACTTGAATCCTGGTCTTGGGTCTCTAAGAGGATTAACCAATGACTCTTCATAGTTATTAGCAAAATTCCATGATGGTCCAATTCCACACATAACAAATGGAATTAATTTTGATTTATTAAGATCAAATTGCCAAGCTAATTGGGTCTCAAACATAAGCCGAATGCTTTGGAGTTTATATTTGTAATTGAAGGAGTGTTCTTTATCTGAAGAATTATCTATGTCTGTTGGAGGATAGTTGTAATACACTTGCCCATCTGAGGAAAAATTTGAGTTATGATATATGCCTGCCCCTAATGATAATAATGCATTAGGTCCTAGCTTAAATTCATAACCACCATTGACTCCATACAATAGGGCTACTTTGTGCCCGTTTGTGGGTAGATATTGGTCATAACCATTAATCGCATCGTTTGGCGGATCCCGCTGATCTTTGCCTATTTTTGCAATACTCATGCCCCCAATAACACCAAGATATGGATGGCCGATTGCGGATTTTTCGTTGACTTTCTCGATGGGGTTATAAGAAATAATCGATTTGTGATTCTTGTCGGGATTTAATTTTAACTCCAATCTGTTTAGCTCATGATTATAATCTTTAGGCGCCGAATCAAGAGAAGTGATTGGGGTAGCTTTTGGAGGAAGAGGGGCTGGATAAATTTTTCCAAACTCAGGTGCTTTGGTTTTTAAGCCTGATTTTAATTTCTTAGATTTGATGTTTTGGCGTTTTGCAGCTTTAACTGTTTTATACTCTTTACTGTCGTTGCATGAATAAGCTTGAGTGAGTTTGCCATTATTTGATCTGGTTTGGACTGTTTGGCATTTTAACTTAGAAGTAGGCTTAACAAGTTTCCTATTTTTTTTGTTTAATGTTGCGGTTTTGGCCTGTTTTTTGGTAACAGTGCGTTTAATATTTTTCTTTGAGACATCAAAGGTTATAGTGGGGGTTGCTGGATATATCTCGTTTAAAGTAGCCGTTTCGGCATTGAACTCTGAGATTGTCTTAGATGAGTCGGTTATGGCATTGGCCATTACTGCAAGTAACATAAAAACCATCCCAGTAATTACTTTGTATAACCAGTTATTCATATAGCCGTCCAATAAGTTTGAGAATCTCCATGAAAATTTCTCTGATTTTAACAGATTTCTTATAGATTAATCAAAGAGATCTTTCAAAAAACTTTGGGAAGCGGAAGGGGTCCGGAAGGGGTCAAGTCTCAACAACCGACAACAAGGGAAGGGGTCAAGTCTCAACAACCGACAACAAGCATCATAAAGCAAAACCCTTCTCTGCTAATTACTATGCGTTGTCGGTTGTTGAGACTTGACCCCTTCCCTTTAAAGTTTAAGATACTAGATATATTCCATCAAAATTATTATTAGAAAAATATGCAAAAAGCAGGCGAACTGTTTATTGTTGCTACCCCAATCGGTAATTTAGCGGATATTACTTTGCGTGCGCTTGAGATTTTAAAGCAAGTGCAGCTGATTGCAGCAGAGGATACTAGGCATAGCAGTACTTTGCTTAAATATTACGGAATAAATACCCCTGTGGTTTCTCTTCATGATTATAATGAAACCAAACGGAGCCAATTTATTTTAAAGCAACTGCAGCAGGGAAAAGGTGTGGCTTTGATTACTGATGCTGGCACCCCTTTGATCAGTGATCCAGGTAGTCATCTGGTGCAAACAATAAGAAAAAGTGGTTTGCGGGTTACTCCTATTCCTGGGGCTTGTGCCGCTATAGCTGCTTTAAGTGCTTCAGGGTTGCCAACGAATAAGTTCATTTTTGAAGGGTTTTTACCAGCAAAATCAAAACAACAATTAGATCGGTTGCAAGAGTTAGCAACTGAATCTCGTACGCTAGTTTTTTATGAATCACCCCATAGATTGCTTGCGACAATAAGTAATATGCAGTCTGTCTTTGGACAAGATCGTTATGCCGTGTTAGCTAAAGAGCTAACTAAAACTTTTGAGACAATTTATGGTAATACTCTTTTTGAGATAGCAAATTGGCTAACCAAAAAACCCGAGCGGCAGAAAGGGGAGTTTGTGATTTTAATCGAAGGGGCTAGTAAAGAGGTGACAATTGACCCTGAGGTTATGCGTATTTTTGATCTATTATTAGGAAATATCCCTCATAAACAAGCGGTTGCATTAGCTGCAGAAATAACAGGGGTTAGTAAAAATGAGCTTTATAAAGCGTCTTTGAAGCTGAAAAATACATAATTTCCTTTTAGTCATTTTTAAATAATTAAGTTTTATTGTGCTGCAGATTCAGTATGAATTTGTTAAAAGAGATCTATGTCTTAATAGTGGGGCTGTTGCATTCTGGGTCTCATGGTCAAGCTGCTCGCCGACAGCCATCAAGATCCGTGTCGCTCCGTTGAAAAATCCAAGCTCTATAATTGTTATCTGGCAGTCTATGCTATGGGATTCAAGATCTAAAATTTTTAGATTTTGACCATTTCTTTCAATATCCTTTAAATCTGCTATTCTCTTAGATACGGGTTGACTAGACAATCGCTTAGCTATTAGTGGCTAGGAGGAAAGTCCGGACTCCACAGGGCAAAGAGCCAGATAACATCTGGGAGGCGTAAGCCTACGGAAAGTACCACAGAAAATATACCGCCAGGGAAGGGGTCAAGTCTTGACAACCGACAACGCTTAGTAATTAGCAGAGAAGGTTTTTGTTTTATGATGCTTGTTGTCGATTGTCAAGACTTGACCCCTTCCAGGGTAAGGGTGAAAAGGCGTGGTAAGAGCACACCGCATTATTGGTAACAGTAATGGCAGGGCAAACCCCTCTTGGAGCAAGACCAAATAGGAATCTTAGCAAGAGGTTTGACCTCTTGCATGTGTGGCCCACATATAGATTCGGGTAGGTCGCTTGAGGTGGATGGTGACATCCATCCTAGAGAAATGATTGTCCACGACAGAACCCGGCTTACTGTTGACCCGTATGAATTTAGAGTTTATCCCGTCATATGATATGACGGGATAGTTTGTGAAGTTGGATTTGATCTCTTTAAGAGGCTACAGAAGTGTTTTGTGAACTTTTTCGTATGGTTAATAAAAATTTATTTGGTGATGAAATATGATTTTATCTAAGAAGCATCTTTGGATTGTTATCGCTATTTTGGTTTTTGCCATAGATCGTTTTACGAAATCTATGGTGTTAGATAATTTGATTCTTGAGGAGCCAGTTAATGTTTTCCCAATGTTAAATCTGTTTTTTACGTTTAATCCAGGTGCTGCGTTTAGTTTTTTGAATAAGGCAAGTGGGTGGCAAGAGTGGTTATTTGGTGGTATCGCAGTTGGTGTGAGTATTTTTTTGGTAATTTGGGAGTTTAAAATACCGGTAAAGGATTTATGGCTTAAAATAGCTTTGGCCTTGGTTTTGGGCGGCACTTTGGGAAATTTGTATGATCGAGTTGTTTACCACAAAGTAGTAGATTTCATCGATTTTTATTTTAAGCAGTGGCATTATCCAGCTTTTAATATAGCTGATGCAGCAATTTGTATCGGTGCGTTTATGCTGATCATAGATATTATGCGCAAGGAAAAGCATAAGAAAGTTTGATGGGATTAATATTGTTGCAAGATGTGAGTGTAGCGAATGATGGAGCAATTTAAGGGAGAAGAATAATAGTTATGTCATTGTGAGGAGTGAGCATAGCGAACGACGCGGCAATCTAGAGATGATGCTAATCACCCAGGGTTTATTTCTTCTAGATTGCCACGCTTACTTCGTAAGCTCGCAATG
>JAHIYS010000212.1 GCA_018814965.1 Gammaproteobacteria bacterium | reverse complement strand
TAAGGGGAGACAGTTTAAACATGCTCTCATAGAGGGAACTAATATGAGTCGAGATACTTTTATCGAGCTTATGAAAGAACAAAATATTGGCATAGGTTATCATCATCATGCAGCACATCTATACACTTACTACAAAGATACTTTCGGATATCAACCCGGACAATTCCCTAACGCCGAAATAATCTCTGATCGTATTGTATCGTTACCACTTTTTGCTACAATGACCACAACGGATCAAGATCGCACTGTTAGCGCCATGAAAAAAGTATTTAAAAAATAATATGAAGGTTTAATTTATGTATCTTAGCGTTGTTATACCAGTATACAATGAATCAAAAAACCTGAGACCTCTCTTCTCTCGCTTAACTGCCACTTTAGATGAATTAAATAAAAGTTATGAAATTATTTTTACTAATGATGGCAGCCATGACGACTCTGAAATAATCTTGGAAGAGCTGTATAATCTCCGCCCAGAACAAGTACGAATCATCGACTTTAGCAGTAATTTTGGTCAACACATGGCAGTAATGGCTGGCTTTGAGTTATCACAAGGAGATATTGTAGTAACTTTAGACGCGGACCTTCAAAATCCACCAGAAGAGATTCCTAAATTATTAGAATTAGCTGACAAGGGCCATGATTTGGTTAGCGGGATCCGCCTCCATGAACGCAAGGATAATTGGTTTCGTCGCAACATCTCTATTCTCGTTAATAAAGTTAGGGCCATGATTACCAATATCAATATGACCGATCATGGCTGCATGCTACGAGCCTATCATCGAAGCATTATTGACCTTATGGTATCCCACAATGAATCCTCAATTTTTATCCCTGCACTTGCATATTCTTATGCTGTCAACCCTGCAGAAGTTAAAGTTGAACACGAGGTTCGCGCCACCGGCAAATCAAAATACCGCTTATATGATCTTATCCGTTTAAATTTTGACTTAATGACCGGTTACTCGTTAGTTCCACTACAAATTTTTACCCTAATAGGTTTTAGTATTGCCTTTTTAAGCATCGCATTTGTGATTTTTCTATTTATAAGGCGCTTAATTGTTGGACCAGAAGTACAAGGGGTCTTTACTTTATTTGCCATTTTGTTTTTCTTAGTAGGAGTGGTATTAATGGGCCTTGGCATCATGGGAGAATATATAGGCCGCATTTATAAAGAGGTGCAACACCGTCCACGGTTTGCCATAAAAAAAGTTTTAGGAGCTAAATTAGATGAAAAAAATATTAATCCTCGGCATTAATGGTTTTATAGGCAACCAATTAACAAAAAAAATCTTAACCGATACTGATTGGGAAGTTTATGGGATGGATCTATATTCTAACAAACTAGAACATAGCTTAAATAATCCACGCCTCCATTTCACAGCTGGCAACATCACCACCAATAAAGAGTGGATCACCCAACATATCAAAGAATGTGATGTTATACTGCCTCTAGTTGCAATCGCTACTCCAGCAACCTATGTTACTGATCCACTACACGTATTTGAACTAGATTTTGAAGCTAATTTACCGATTGTAAGGCAATGCGTAGAATTCAAAAAACGTCTAGTGTTCCCTTCTACTTCCGAAGTTTATGGGATGAGTCCAGACAAAGAGTTTGATGAAGAAACAAGTCCTTTAATGCAGGGCCCTATTTGCAAAGAGCGTTGGATATATTCCAGCTTAAAACAGTTGATGGACCGTGTAATCTACGCCTATGGCAATCATGGCGACCTAAAATTCACTCTATTTAGACCATTCAATTGGATTGGACCCACCCAAGATGACATCCACAACATACCACCAGGTGGTGTAAGAGTGGTAACCCAATTCATTAGCAACATCTTCTATGATAAAGATCTGCAACTAGTAGATGGTGGACAACAAAAAAGATGCTTTACGTTCATTGATGACGGGATGGATGCCATGATTAAAATTATTGAAAATAAAAATGACTGTGCTGATGGTAAAATTTTTAATATCGGCAATCCAAACAATAATGCTTCAATTAAAGAGATAGCTGATAAAATTTTAGAAATAGCTAAAAATAATCCCAAATATAAAGAGAAAGCTGAAAAAATAAAAATTATAGATACCCCATCTCAAACCTACTATGGCAATGGTTATCAAGATATCTCATTACGAGTGCCTTCAATTAAAAGAGCCAATGATATTTTAGGATGGGAACCTACAACAACTGTAGATGAAGCATTGAAAAAAACCGTTGAATATTATTTGAAATAATTCGATGTCATTGCGACGCGGCACAAGTTTGACATAGACATGTCAAATTTTGAAACTGCCCCAGACAGGCCCCTAGGGCGAACAATAGGATATTTCGAGTAATCCAAAACAAAAGCTGTCATTGCGAGAAGCAAGCGTAGCTTGCGACGCGGCAATCCAGTAAAGCTGTAAATGGTTTGTATTTTATGTGTTGAACAAAACAATTATGCAGAACTAAATATTTCTGCATTGCTTCGCCTCTCGGCTCGCAATGAAGACAAACTATTATATGACAACACCAAGCTTAGCTATAAAAATTGATGTCGATACTGAAATTGGGACCAGAATCGGGGTACCAAACCTCATATCTTTATTAAATGAGCTACAAATACCAGCAACATTTTATCTATCTCTTGGCCCAGATAATACTGGTCGTGCCATTAAAAGAATTTTCCGTAAAGGTTTCTTTAAAAAAGT
>JAHIYS010000211.1 GCA_018814965.1 Gammaproteobacteria bacterium | reverse complement strand
GTTGCGGTTGCGGTTGCGGTTGCGGTTGCGGTTGCGGTTGCGGTTGCGGTTGCGGTTGCGGTTGCGGTTGCGGTTGCGGTTGCACAGCCCCTCCCGTTGGCGGAGGTGACGGCGCTGGATCTGAATGATCTAACGATATACCTAAAGTCCGCTCAACATCTGGCAACACTTCTCCCGGCAATATCCCTGATTCTGGTCCTGCCATAAAATCACCTCATAAAAAGATTTAATGTTTTATTCTGCTCCAGCTAAATTCTCTACCTTAGGCTTAGCTAGCTCCCAAATCTCCCCATTTTCTTGCGCCTGCTTATGAAGACGCTCAAAACATCTCTCATCGCCTGCTTCTGGAGTATACCCGTGGAGCTCGAACCCATATCTTTTTGAATCTATCCAGATAAACCGCTTCATCAGCGGAGTACCGGCAATTAATTCTGCATCATTCCAGCCTTTTGTAGCAATGAGATTTGCAAGCTCATAAGAGGTAGCTATTTGACCCATAACCCCTCCCCCATTCTTATAGGAAAGCCCACTCTCCTCATCCTGCCCCTGATTAGCATTAATATCATGTGGCGCAGAAACGCTAACCGCTTCACCATAATCATGGATTATCCAACCAGCAGCTGAAGTAATAAATTTTATTGGGGTTTCATCGGTAAAAATAGCACTACTATTAACTAGCTGTAAAAAAGGGTAAAGATAATTACAAAGATACTCAACATCGCTGTTTTTTACAGATGTTAGATTTTTAGACAAGTCTATACCTAGACTACGCTGGGTCCAGACATTAGAAATTAATGAATCCTCTAGCATAAATATCTCCTTATTATCCTAAATCCTGCACTACCAATAACAGGGCTTAAGATAATTGTTCGCATTATAACAAATTACCATTTGATTTACAAAAAACCTCGAGCTAACATACGGATAGAACTATATGAGGCTATTAATATGCGTAACATTATCTTAATTTTTACAGCTATAATTTTATTGTCCGGTTGTCACCCATACCGGATTGATATTATACAAGGAAATCTCATCGATGATAAAATGAGATCACAATTACATCTTGGTATGAGTAAAACCCAGGTAGACTCTCTCCTTGGAACCCCGGTGCTTACAGACACTTTTAATCCCAACACCTGGATTTATGCATATACCAAACAGATAAATGGCGGAAAAATAGAAAAAAGAAACCTGGTGCTTGAATTCAAAAACAACCGATTAATTCAGATAAAATAAAGTAATATCTATTTTTGTGAACTTTTTATGTCTAACCTCATCGCTGACAACCGTAAAGCTCGACATGACTATAAAATCGAGCAAACCTTAGAAGCCGGCATCGCTCTTTTGGGATGGGAGGTTAAAAGTTTGCGCGCAGGCAAAGCTCAACTTGCTGAAGCTCATATCATCATCAAAAATGGCGAGGCATTTTTATTAAATGCACACTTCTCACCACTAGGAACCATTTCAACCCATGTTGAAGCGGTTCCAGATCGCACACGAAAACTGCTTTTAAACAAAAGAGAATTGGATAAGTTGGTTGGTTCAGTACAATGCAAAGGGCTTACCATAATCCCTCTTAACCTCCACTGGAAAAACAATAAAGCAAAACTAGATATTGCTCTGGCCAAAGGTAAAAAGCTCTACGACAAACGGGAAACCGAAAAACAGCGCGATTGGAAAAGAGAAAAACAAAAACTAATGAAGGCGCGCTGAAAGGTCAAATAATTTACAAAGAAAAACAGCAAAAAGATTCTGATTAGATCAACTGTACTTAAAAAATACTCCATAAATGTGACAAATTTACGCTGCGCTATCCCTGCTTCGCGCCTTGTAGGCTTGTGCTTTGCACAATTCAAATTCGCTCCAGGCGAATTTGTCGCAACTGCAAAAGGCAGGCCCAAAGGGCGAGCGACAGGATGTCGCGAGTACAAATTTGACATGGATGTAACAAATTTCGCAACTGCCGCAGGCAGGCCCAAAGGGCGAGCGACAGGATGTCGCGAGTAATCCAGGCATATTATAATCTGGCGCCAGAGTTTACTCTGGCATAAAACAGCATAAAAGATTGCTTTGTCGCTACGCTCCTCGCCATGACGACAAAGACTTATATTTGAAATGATCAATGATTCTAGATTGCTTCGCGAAAAGCAATTGCAATGACTTTAAAGTTTGTCATTAATGGAATGGTTCCTGCCAAAAGTTTAAAACGGCTCTTAAATAAGCCAAAATAATATTGTTATTATTTCAATAAAACTTTCGGAGGAACCATTCCATTAATGACGGCAAAAAACTTCAGGTTGCAACAGCTCCCGTATATACGATAAATAATATTGAAAGCAGCGATCGGTAAACAATTGCAAACAATCCATATGGATGAGCGATTTTTATGCAGTTTTTAAAAATATGTTCATTGCAAAAAGCTACCTCTTTCAAAACCAGCTCAATGAATGTAGTTAGCAGAAGTCAGGAGACCACCATAATGCAGAACTTTATATAATCTATCTAAGATTTTTTGTTTTTTCCCTGAAGCATTCTTATCTTGTTTCTTTGTTGCTACATCTGCTGCCTCGTTGGATGAAGTAAATAGCCCGTTTTCTGTATGTACGCTAGTAGCTTCTAGTGCCTTTTCTTTATCTTCTCTCGCCTTAGCTTTTCTCTTATCAGCTTTTCTCTTATTAGCTTTTGTCTTAGAAGAGGTTTTTTCAATTTTTTCAATTATCACGGCGGCATGTATTATTCTACCATCTAGTTCATTCTCAGACTCGATACGGTTGCCTCTAACATCCATGTAAAAAGAATCTACGACTTTCAGTTCAGTTTGATTATCCCCTGGCTGGTTATTTTTCATTGAATTGTAAGCAATGATCAAATTCTGGTATATTTCAGGAGAAAAACAATTATGCATTACAAGTTGTTCCACTGTTCTACTTCCATCATCAGGATTCTCTATGACAGATAGAAATCTTGTTTCCAATTCATCATTATCGTCTGGTCGCATTACATTTGAAACAGAAGTATTTCTAACTATATTTGGTTCTTCACGATATTGAGTAAAGCGAAATATATGACCGGAAAGACCAGGATATAGATCTCTATTAGCTTTTAAAGCTAAATATAAACCATAAAGAAGTTTCTTGTCATCAAACCGAAAACGGAAACTATCGGCACATAAAAAAGCTCTGCCTCCAAGCGCTAATAATTCATCAATTAGAGCTATGAATTTTTGGTGTTGTATAGGATTAAAGAAGTGCTCTAGTTTTTGCACATAAAGAGCGTCTACATTTTCTTTTAACTCAGGTTCTTTTTCAAGAATGTCAAAACAACTTCCCCCTATCTTCGTTATTATTTTTCCCTTATCTATACCGGGATCAAATTTAAGCAATGCATCGATATTTGCCTCAAATCGTGTAAGCATTATAGAACTAAATTCATTTGCATATAAATGGCCCTGGTTTTGCCATTCAAAAGCCAATGGTACTTTCCATGAAACAAGCCCATCTGCTGCTGCAATCTCAACAACAATAGGTGTTTTTTTAGGATCAAGAGAGATTTTATGCACAAATTGTAAAAAAGGAAGTTCAATATCTGATATTGTTTGAAATGTTTTACCAAAATTCCGCGTTACAGAATGATCATTTACTATAGGATTTACATTAGAAAGTGAGTTGGGGTTTTGTGGAACCATGGCAAAAACTTGGTTTTGTATAACGTCCATTTGATATTTAACTCTATCATACTCATAACGATTATGTTTCTTAGGTGTATAATATTTTGAACTAACCCATGTTTTTATGGTTTCTATTTTAGAGAAATTGACCTCATCTGCAGATATGGCGCTAGC
>JAHIYS010000210.1 GCA_018814965.1 Gammaproteobacteria bacterium | reverse complement strand
CTGTGGCTTGTTCTTGGAGTTTTACTAGTATTTCTTTTAATTTATTATCTAAATCAAGCCAAATATTAATAAATAAATCAACACTATATTTAAACTCTTCAGCTAATGGCATTTGCCTGACCTTTTTTATCCAAGCTTTACCGATCTTGCTATCATCATACGGTTCGATCAATCCTTGGGTAAATAACAAGCTTTTTAATTGGTTGCCTATGCGTTTTCTGGTATCAAGCAATTTATCTCTGGTTCTGGTTAATACACGAAAACACTCTCTTTTTTCGCTTGGGATATGGATCCCTTTTATTTCTCCATTAGATAGTTGTTTTGCCATCTTTAAGGAATCTCTTTTATCGGTTTTTACCCTATCATTAGCAGATATTTTAATCGCTGCTGGATGAACTACTATATTATCGATATCTTGGGCTACAAGATATCGATGTAAATGAAAACCACTAAACCCAGCTTCATAAACGCTTTTTATTTTAGCTCCATTAAAATGTTTTTTTAGATACCTTACCAGCTGTGCTGGATAAGCCGCTATGGTGTCTTTTTTTACCACCTCATTATTACATATTGCCGTTATAGCATAAGTTTTTTTATGCACATCTATTCCAATGTAAACAGTTTTTTGGGTATAATCTTTCATGGTAGTACAGTCCTCCTATAATTTAAGATTAAAATTAAATTTGGGGCGCTAATCTTTGATTAGTGACCTCGTAAAAGGACTGTACTACTTTTTTATATCTTCATCGAACTCAGCATAGCAACTTTACAATATACATTAAATTAATCAAAGTAATAAACCACAGATAAAATCACTGTATTTCACTTAGGCATTATTTTGGGCATTATTTTATTATGTCCAGACCACTGCGATTGTTATATGAGAACGCCTGGTATCATGTCATGAACAGAGGCAGATCACGCGCCAAAACATTCTTTGATGACAATGATTATCAAAAATTCATTGATCTATTACTGCAACTGAATCGTCGCTACTGTTTTGAAATCCACGCCTATTGTTTAATGCCCAATCATTATCATGTATTAATACGCACTCCTATGCCAAACTTAAGCAGAGGGATGAAACATTTAAATAGCGCATATACCACCTATCATAATAAAAAATACAAAAAAGATGGGGCGCTGTTTCGTGGTCGCTATAAAGCAATAGTAGTCGATGCGGAAAATTATCTATTGCGAGTCAGTAGATATATTCACCTGAATCCATTCAAAGCATCTTTAACCGAGCATCCAAACAAATATCTTTGGTCAAGCTATCAATTTTATACCCAAAACATTGATACACCAGATTGGCTTTATACCAATCAAATACTTTCATACTTTGGAAATAAACAACAAAAAAACAAATACTCGTTATTTGTTATAGAAAAAACCGATAAAGAATTAGAGAAATTTTATCGGAAAACACGACTACTGCCAGTGTTAGGCTCAGCCTCATTTTGCAAGAAAATTAGTGAAACGGTTTTAGCCAATACGCCATCGGAAAAAGAGATCCCAGATCAAAAAAATGTTTGCGCGATGCCAAGCTTATTAAAAATTGGCAATCTGGTTGCTGAATATTATCATGTTCCGATTGAGCAGCTTTATATGGTAATACGTAAAAAAGGTAATCTACCACGAATTATAGCTATTTATTTGGCCGCAGAATTATCCGGCAAAAATTTCCAGCATATCGCAAATTTCTTTAAAAACATAAGCACTATTGGTATTTCGCAAAACATAGCCAGAATCAATCGTCTAAAAGCCAATAAGCTTTCCATTGCGAATGATATTGTGATTTTAAGCGACATGATTAAAAAAATCAGAAATAACTTTTAATGTATATTGTAAAGACTTGACCCCTTATTCTTATTACCTGAAACCAGATAGGAAAGGTCTGCAATCAGGCTAAATAAGTTTTGAATTGATTTTAATAAAGCTAAGCGGTTATTACGGAGTTTTTCATCCTCAACCATCACCATTACCTTTTCAAAAAAAACGCTAAGAGGGGGTTTTAATTTAATTAATTCTTGCAATAACTCCGAATATTCTTGGTGTTGATAAAGCTGAGTAATTATTTTTATTTCTTTTTTAACTAGGGCGGATAAATTTTGTTCAGCAGGTTCTTGAGCCAAGCTTATATTGAATTTAATATTGTCCAAAGAAGGGGCTTTATCTAAAATGTTTCTAATCCGTTTATAGATCTCAACTAAATCACTTGCCTCGGGTAGTTGAATAAACGCGTCTACAGCGTCAAACCGCTTAGTAAAATCCAGCAAGTTTGTTGGAGTAGAAGCGAGGACCGCGCGAAACACATTAATGTTTTTGTTTTGTTCTGAATATAGAGAGCGTAACCGTTCATAGATAAAATCTAGCACCTTGGCTACAATCTCATTTTTATTTTTAATTATATCTTT
>JAHIYS010000209.1 GCA_018814965.1 Gammaproteobacteria bacterium | reverse complement strand
GTTTTTTAAAATATCTTCTAAAAATAGCTCTGGATTTTAGAGCGTTTTTTATCAGGGGGATATATTAGTGGTACTGAAACTAGAAGATAAAAAAGCTATTGTAGATGAAGTGGCGGGTGTTGCATCCAAAGCAGTCTCAGCGGTAGTTGCCGATTATCGCGGCCTAACTGTAGCTGAAATGACTGAATTGCGAGTAAAAGCTCGTGAGTCAGGCGTTTATTTGCGAGTGGTGCGCAATACTTTGGCAAGACGCGCGGTAGAAAATACTGATTTTGCTTGTATGCAAGATGAGTTTAAGGGCCCGGTGTTTTTGGCATTTTCGCCAGAAGATCCAGGTGCTGTTGCTCGTTTGCTACGAGATGCTATGCGCGACTACGAGAAGCTTAAAGTTTGTGCCTTAGCTTTAGGTGGTAAGTTGCTTCCGGCAAAAGATCTTAATGCTATAGCTGACTTGCCTACCCATGATCAGGCGTTAGCAATTTTAATGATGGTATTAAATGCGCCGGTTACTAAGTTAGTGCGAACTATGGCAGAACCGTATGCGATGCTTGTACGTACAGTTGCAGCAGTACGCGATAAGAAGGCCGCTTAATAATTTTATTCGGCACCAGACTAAAGTCTGATACCGATTTATTTTCGATTTTTTTTGAGGAGAAGATTAGATGACCGTTACCAAAGAACAGATTTTAGAAGCTATTGCTCAAATGAGTGTGATAGATGTTGTTGAATTAGTAAAAGCAATGGAAGAAAAGTTCGGTGTTTCTGCAGCAGCCGCAGTTGCTGTAGCCGCAGCACCATCCACTGGTGGTGCAGCAGTTGAAGAAAAGACCATGTTTGATGTTGTTATGACCAGTTTTGGCTCTAACAAGATTAATGTAATTAAAGCAATTCGCGAAATTACAGGGCTAGGTCTGAAAGAAGCCAAAGATATGGTTGAAGCTGTTCCTGCAACTGTTAAAGAAGGGGTTTCTAAAGATGATTCTGCTGAAGTTAAAAAGAAACTTGAAGAGGCAGGAGCAACTGTCGAAGTTAAGTAATATTTTGATTTATAACGTATAAATAAAAGTAGATATCTTGGCTTGTGTTGCAAATAGTATTGTTATATGTGATCCAGGGGAGCTATGGTTTCCCTGGATTGCTGCGTCAAATAAAAAGTTTCTTTGTATTGCTGTATAAGTGAGTCGGTGATTTATAGAAACGTAAAATGACGCAATGATAAGCTTAATCATGCCTTAAGATATATGTTGTAAACTATAATAGGCGCTTGTTTTTATTTAGAGATCAAAGAAAGTTAACTTATTGTATTTCCAGTTAATGTTTTTCATAGTAGAGTTTATAGAGGGTAGTTAATGAACCATATTCCGCAGACTAAGACTCATAGATTTAATTCACAGGCAGCTTTTTCTTATACTGAGAAAAAACGTATCCGTAAAAGCTTTGCTAAACATCCTGTTACCGTAGCGCCACCATATCTTTTGGCGACACAGGTAGATTCCTATCGAGATTTCCTACAAATTGGGGTTAAGCCTGAAATGTTGGCGGATACAGGCTTACATGCTGTATTCAAGTCAGTTTTTCCTATTATTAGCTATTCTGGTGGAGCACAATTAGATTATGTTAACTATAATCTTGGCGAGCCGATGTTTGACGTTAGGGAATGTCGTACTCGAGGCTTAAACTATGCGGTAGCGTTGAGGGTAAAATTACGTCTTACGGTTTATGAAAAAGATGCAGCTGGTAATAAAACAGTAAAAGATATTAAAGAACAGGAAATTTATATTGGTGATCTACCTCTGATGACTGATACCGGTAGTTTTGTTATTAATGGGATAGAGCGAGTTGTAGTATCGCAATTGCATCGTTCCCCAGGGGTGTTTTTTGAACATGATAAGGGGAAAACCCACTCTTCTGGTAAGCTGCTTTTTTCTGCACGAATAATTCCTTATCGTGGTTCATGGCTTGATTTTGAATTTGATCCAAAGGATTGTGTTTTTGTGCGTATTGATCGTCGTCGTAAATTACCAGTTACCGTTTTATTACGAGCTTTAGGTTTTGGTACTGAACAAATTTTAGAAATGTTTTTTGAAACAAATACCTTTTCCTTAAACGGGGAAGATATCATTTTTACTTTAGATCCTGAGCGCTTACGTGGTGAGCTTGCAGCTATCGACATCAAAGATAAATCAGGTAATGTAATTGTTGAGCAGGGAAGAAGGGTTTCCCAGCGCCATGTATCACAAATGCAAAAAGCAGGCATTAAAATTTTGCATGTTCCTTTAGAATATTTGCTTGATAAAGTTATCGCCAAGCCGGTTCTAAATAAGAAAACTGGAGAGGTGTTGGCAGCAGCTAATACAGAAATTACTGCAGAACTAATTAATGCTTTCCGTAAGGCTGGAGTGGATTCATTTGAAACACTTTATGTTAATGAACTTGATCGCGGTCTTTATATTTCCGATACTTTGCGTATCGATTCAGCAACCACACAATTAGAAGCCTTGGTTGAAATATATCGTATTATGCGTCCAGGGGAACCGCCAACCAAAGAATCTGCAGAGAATCTATTCCGTAACTTGTTTTTTACACCTGAGCGTTATGATTTATCTAATGTTGGGAGAATGAAATTTAATCGTAAATTAGGTCGTTTAAGTTTTGAAGGCTCAGGCGTTTTGACTAAAGATGATATTGTTGATGTAATCAAAATGTTGGTTAGCATTCGCGATGGAAAAGGTGAAATAGATGATATTGATCATTTAGGTAATCGTCGTGTTCGTAGTGTTGGTGAAATGGTAGAAAATCAATTCCGCATCGGATTGATTAGGGTAGAGCGTGTTGTAAAAGAGCGTTTAGGTTTGGCCGATACTGAAAATCTTATGCCACAAGACCTATTTAATGCTAAGCCAATAGCTGCAGCAATTAAAGAGTTTTTTGGTTCAGGGCAATTATCGCAGTTTATGGATCAAAATAATCCTCTTACTGCTGTAACCCATAAGCGTCGTATTTCAGCATTAGGACCTGGTGGTTTAACTAGGGAGCGAGCTGGATTCGAAGTGCGAGATGTGCATACAACCCATTATGGCCGCTTATGTCCAATTGAGACACCAGAAGGACCAAATATTGGTTTGATTAACTCATTGGCTGTTTACGCTAAGATCAATGGGTATGGATTTATTGAAAGTCCGTATCGTAAAGTTGTTGCTGGTAAACTTACTGAAGAGATCGATTTCTTGTCTGCTATTGAAGAAGGTGGTTTTTATATCGCGCAAGCAAATACTACCATTGATAAAAATGGGCTTATTATTGATGAATTAATTCCTTGCAGACATAAAGGGGAATTTACTTTAACCACAGTTGAAAATATTAATTATATTGATGTATCACCTAGCCAGATTGTATCAATTGCTACTGCTTTAATTCCATTCTTAGAACATGATGATACTAGTCGTGCTCTTATGGGCTCAAACATGCAACGACAAGCCGTGCCAACCATGCATTCAGAAAAACCTTTAGTTGGTACCGGTATGGAGTATAAGGTTGCAATCGATTCTGGTGTTGCTGTAGTTGCTCGTCGTGGCGGTATCATTGACTCAGTTGATGCTTCGCGCATTGTTGTTCGTGCTAATGAAGGTGAATTGATTGGTGGGGAAGAGGCTGGTGTTGATATTTATAATCTTATTAAATATACAAGATCTAATCAGAATACCTGTATTAGTCAGCGTCCTTTGGTAGAAGTTGGTGATCATATTGCTAAAGGGGATGTTTTGGCTGATGGTCCAAGTACTGATTTAGGAGAGTTAGCTTTAGGACAAAATTTACTAGTGGCGTTTATGCCTTGGTATGGTTGTAACTTCGAAGACTCGATTGTTATTTCAGAGAGATTAGTACAAGAAGAGCGTTTTACTACAGTCCATATTCAGGAATTAACATGTGTTGCTCGTGATACTAAACTA
Organism: Gammaproteobacteria bacterium; assembly: GCA_018814965.1. Taxonomy (GTDB): domain Bacteria; phylum Pseudomonadota; class Gammaproteobacteria; order UBA9339; family UBA9339; genus UBA9339. Next base: position 4,979 of record JAHIYS010000209.1, on the reverse strand, counting down.
GGTCCTGAAGAGATCACGTCAGATATTCCTAATGTGAGCGAGGGTGCATTATCTAAGCTTGATGAGTGCGGTATTGTGCATATTGGAGCGGAAGTTGCAGCAGGTGATATTCTTGTTGGTAAAGTTACCCCTAAAGGGGAAACCCAACTAACTCCAGAAGAAAAGCTATTAAGAGCTATTTTTGGAGAGAAAGCTTCTGATGTTAAAGATACTTCGTTACGTGTTCCATCTAGCACTAGCGGTACCGTTATCGATATTCAAATATTTACTCGCGACGGTGTTGAAAAAGATGAGCGTGCCAAAAACATAGAAAAGGCATCTTTAGCAAAAATCAAAAAAGATTTGGTTGATGAGCTCCGTATTAAAGAAGATGTTGTTTATCAATCGATAAAAGATATTTTAATCGGTCAAAAAGTTGATGGTAGTAGTATAAAGAACCTGAAAAAAGGAATAGTGATTGCTTGGGAGCATTTAGAAAAAGTTCCTTGTGAACAGTGGGTTGAGATTAGCATTAGCAATGAAAAGGCTGTCAAAGATTTAGAGAAGGCGGCTAAGCAGCTAAAGCAGGTAACAAAGGAGTATGAGAAAAAGCTAGAAAACGAACGCAAAAAATTAGCTCAAGGTGATGATTTAGCTCCTGGAGTATTAAAAATTGTTAAAGTGAGTTTGGCTGTTAAACGTCGGATGCAAGTTGGCGATAAGATGGCAGGAAGACACGGTAATAAGGGTGTAATTTCGATTATTGCTCCTATTGAAGATATGCCGCATCTTGCTGATTGTACTCCGGTTGATATTGTATTAAATCCTCTTGGTGTGCCTTCTCGTATGAACATTGGACAGGTTTTAGAGACTAATTTAGGTTGGGCGGCTAAGAGTCTTGGATCAAAGATTGGTCAGATGTTAGACGACAAGTGCAGCATGAGTGATCTTAGAAAATTTTTACAAAAAATCTACGATCTTGGTAAAGGACAAAAAGTTGATCTTGAGAAATTAACCGATCAAGAGGTAAAAGTTTTATCTAAAAATTTAGTTGGTGGTGTGCCAATGACTACTCCGGTATTTGATGGTGCAACTGAAAGAGAAGTTAAGGACATGTTGCTTCTTGCCGAACTTCCTGAAAATGGTCAGACACAGTTGGTTGATGGTCGTACGGGAAAACAATTTGATCGTCCGGTTACAGTTGGTTACATGTATATGCTTAAATTAAACCATTTGGTTGATGATAAGATGCATGCGCGTTCTACTGGCTCATATAGTTTAGTAACGCAGCAACCGCTTGGTGGTAAGGCACAGTTTGGTGGTCAACGATTTGGAGAGATGGAAGTATGGGCTCTTGAGGCATATGGCGCAGCTTATACTTTACAAGAAATGTTAACTGTTAAATCAGATGATGTTTTAGGTCGTACTAAGATGTACAAGAGAATAGTTGATGGCGATCATGGTATGGAGCCAGGTATGCCAGAATCATTTAATGTGCTTATGAAAGAGATCAGGTCGTTGGGTATTGATATTGAGCTCGAGACTGAGTAGGACAAGTTAGTAGGTAGTCCTGCTAAAATGGCTATGGGTCATTTTAATAGTAGGCGATAGATGAAGATAAATTAGCGTTTTTATTGAGGATCATAATTTGAAAAATTTACTTAATTTAGTCCGCAAAGGGCAACCAGAAGAGTTCGATGTAATTCGTATTGGTCTTGCTTCACCTGAAACAATTCGTTCTTGGTCTTATGGTGAAGTTAAAAAACCAGAAACTATAAATTATCGTACTTTTAAGCCAGAGCGTGATGGGCTATTTTGCGCCAAAATTTTTGGTCCAATCAAAGATTACGAGTGTTTGTGTGGTAAGTATAAACGTTTGAAGCATCGTGGGGTTGTTTGTGAAAAATGTGGCGTTGAAGTTACAGTGTCTCGTGTACGCCGAGAACGTATGGGACATATTGATTTAGCTTGTCCGGTTGCACATATTTGGTATTTAAAATCACTACCCTCTAGAATTGGTATTTTGCTTGATATAAGTTTGCGCGATATTGAGCGTATTCTTTATTTTGAAGCATACATTGTTGTTAATCCTGGTCTTACCCCTTACGAAAAGGGCCAACTGCTTTCCGATGAAGAATATTTGGAAGCGACCGAACAGTATGGCAGCGATTTAGAAGCCATGATGGGTGCTGAGGCAATTCAAAAATTATTGCGGGAGATTGATCTTGCCTCTAATATTGATGAATTAAGAGCTGAGCTAGCTAAAACTAATTCTGATACCAAGTTCAAAAAAATTAGTAAGCGGTTAAGAGTATTGGAAGCATTCTTAGGATCTGGTAATAAACCAGAGTGGATGATTTTGACGGTACTGCCGGTATTGCCGCCAGATTTACGTCCATTAGTGCCACTTGATGGTGGTAGATTCGCTACTTCAGATTTAAATGATTTATACCGCCGAGTGATCAATCGTAATAATCGTCTGAAAAGGTTATTAGATTTAAATGCACCAGATATCATTGTGCGTAATGAAAAACGGATGTTGCAAGAATCTGTTGATGCTTTATTGGATAATGGTAGGCGTGGTCGTGCTATTACTGGTGCTAACAAGAGACCGTTGAAATCACTTGCTGATATGATTAAAGGTAAGCAAGGTCGTTTCCGTCAAAATCTTTTAGGTAAGAGAGTTGATTACTCGGGTCGTTCTGTAATTGTCGTTGGTCCAACACTAAAACTGCATCAATGTGGGTTGCCTAAAAAAATGGCTTTAGAGTTATTTAAACCGTTTATTTACAGCAAAATACAGTTTAGGGGTTTAGCTACTACGATTAAAGCTGCAAAGAAGATGGTAGAAAATGAAGTATCAGAAGTGTGGGATATTCTAGAAGAAGTGATCCGTGAACATCCAGTATTGTTAAATCGTGCTCCTACTTTGCATCGCTTGGGTATCCAAGCATTTGAGCCAGTATTAATTGAGGGTAAAGCTATACAGTTGCATCCATTAGTTTGTACAGCCTATAACGCCGACTTTGACGGAGATCAAATGGCGGTACACGTTCCTCTTACTATCGAGGCGCAAATAGAATGTCGTGCTTTAATGATGTCGACCAACAATATTCTTTCGCCAGCAAACGGCGACCCTATTATTGTGCCAACCCAAGACGTAGTTTTAGGTTTGTACTACATGACGCGAGAGAAAATAAACGTACTTGGTGAAGGATATATATTTGCTGATGTTGCTGAGGTAATGCGTGCTTATGAAACTGAAAGCGTGGCTTTGCATGCTAAGATAAAAGTTCGAATAAAAGAGGTTGTTGTTAGTGAGAATGGCGATACTACTGAAAATATTGTTCTAACTGATACTACTGTTGGTAGGGCTATTCTTTGGCATATTGTTCCTGATGGTTTGACATTTAAATTAATTAATCGTCCGCTTACTAAAAAAGCTGTATCAGGGTTGCTTAATCATTGTTACCGTATTTTAGGCCCTAAATCCACGGTAATTTTTGCAGATCAATTAATGTATACTGGCTACAAATATGCTACTTATTCCTCAATTTCAATTGGGCTCGATGATTTGGTTGTTCCTAAAGAAAAGGAAGGGCTCGTTGCTAAAGCTGAAACAGAAGTATTAGCGATTGAAAAACAATTTGCCTCAGGCTTAGTTACCCAAGGTGAGCGCTACAATAAGGTTATCGATATTTGGTCGAGAGCCAATGATCAGGTAGCCAAAGCCATGATGGAAAATTTATCAACAGAAGAGGTTCGCAACAAAGAAGGCAAAGATGTTATTCAGTCTTCGTTTAATTCTATATTTATGATGGCAGATTCAGGTGCTAGAGGTTCTGCGGCACAGATTAGGCAGTTGGCTGGTATGCGAGGCTTGATGTCTAAACCAGATGGCACAATTATGGAAACTCCGATTACTGCGAATTTCCGTGAAGGTCTTAACGTATTACAATACTTTATTTCAACTCACGGTGCTCGTAAGGGGTTAGCTGATACCGCATTAAAAACTGCTAATTCAGGTTATTTAACTCGTCGTTTAGTTGATGTGGCACAAGATGTGGTAGTTAGAGAGCATGATTGTGGCACTAAAAATCATATTGTAATGAAGCCTCTTATTGAAGGCGGAGATGTGGTCGAGTCTTTGCATGAAAGAGTATTAGGTCGTGTTACTGCTGAAGATGTTATTGATCCTGTTACTGGAAACACATTAATTCCAATTAATACTTTACTTGATGAACATAAGGTAGAGATTATTGAGACCCATGGTGTTGATCAAGTTAAAGTTCGTTCTCCTATTACTTGCGATACGTTATATGGCGTATGTTCCATGTGTTATGGGCGTGATTTAGCTCGCGGTCATATGGTAAATATTGGTGAAGCAATAGGTATTATGGCAGCGCAATCTATTGGTGAACCTGGAACCCAGTTAACTATGCGTACCTTCCATATTGGAGGAGCAGCATCACGTACTACTGCTGTGAATAGCGTACAGGTCAAAACAGCAGGTAATGTTAGATTGCATAACATGAAGACAGTAAAACAACCAAGCGGTAATTTGATTGCAGTTTCACGCTCTGGAGAGATAACAGTTGTTGATAGTAATGGTAGAGAACATGAGCGTTATAAAGTGCCTTATGGAGCCTTGATAATCATTAGTGATGGCGATTCTTGTAAAGCTGGTCAAACAATTGCTCAATGGGATCCACATACACACCCAATTGTAACTGAAGTTGCTGGTGTGGCGCGATTTGTTGATTTGATTGATGGCGTTAGTATGCATCGACAAACTGACGAGATTACAGGCTTAAGTACCATTGTTGTTACTGGTACTACACAGCGTAGTAGTTCTGGAAAGGAATTACGTCCAATGGTCAGATTGATGGACAAAAATGGTAAAGAGCTATGCTTAAGTGGCACCAATATGCCAGCACAGTATTTTTTACCAATAGGAGCTATTTTGCATCTTGAGGATGGGGCGTCGGTAGAAGTAGGAG
>JAHIYS010000208.1 GCA_018814965.1 Gammaproteobacteria bacterium | reverse complement strand
GCAAGTAGTGAGCGAGGACAGATTAGATTGCAACGGCTAAGTTGTGTAAGAAAACCTGACGGACAAATTCTAGATGTACCAATAGAAGGGACCATAAATGATATGGGTGGTAGTGATGGTATTCGTGGTCAAGTAGTGATGCGAAACAATAAGCTTATTTGGAATGCTGGTGTTTCTGGCATTTTATCTGGTGTTGGCAGTGCAATGCAACAATCCATGACTACTCAATCTATCTCGCCTTTAGGGGCAACTAGTTCAATAAAATCAGGCAAAGTTTTTCAACATGGGGCCTACGGTGGAGCTAACACTGCTCTTGGAAAACTTGCTGATTACTATATAAAACTGGCAGATATGTATCATCCAATCATACAGGTGCATGCTGGAAGCGAGGTAAATATAGTATTTTTAAAGGGATTTTCGTTAATTGAGGGGCAGATGAATATAGAGGCTGATAGAGGGAAAAATAGTGACAATAATAAAGATGAGATCCCGCAACAATTAATGCAGACGATCAAAAACTCTCAATTAGGGCAAGAGGTTAATATGAATGATAGTGGGGAGATGCAATGAAACACGTAAACAAAATGGAAAAGAAGGGGTTTAAGTATGCTTTCTGTTTCTCTATTCTTTTTCTTTCAGGATGTGCAGGCATGAATGGCAAGTTTGATTGTAATGTGAACTCTGGTGGCAAATGCGCCCCTATGAATCAAATAAATAAAATGGCAGATACAGGATTATTTAATAAGGATAATTTTTATAAATCTAAAAATCTAATGCAAGCAAACAATAAAGCAACAGGATATCCAATGAATATTTTTGAGGGAGCCCCGATTCGTAGTGGTGAAAGCATACAGCAAATATGGATAGGACCTTATGAAGATATAACAGGCAATTATCATGAACCTTCCTATGTTTATACTGTAGTAAAGAAGGGCAAGTGGATTGGAGAGCCTGCAAACGTAATTCAGGATTAAAAGGAGGTTTAAACCTAAAAAAGCAAGAGTAACGTAATGAAGATATTAGAAATAGCAAAAAAACTAGCCGTTGCTTTAGATGAAGATAAAGGCGCTAACACAACTGGTGTAGATCATAAAGATCTAAAAAAATTAATTGAGGTTGATTACCCAAGTTTTTCATCGATCTTGCCATATAGATATTTCTGGGAAGAAAAGAATCTTTTTGTAAATGAACATAGCATTGGCTTTGGTATAGAGATGACCGTTTTTAGCGGGGCAGATGAAAAGCTTGTGAATAGTATTTCGGATCTTTTGCGTTACAGGATAGAAGAGGGCATGGACTTACAGTTTATCTTATGGGGATCAAATCAGGTTGGAGATATTATAGATGAGGCATACAAACATCAGGCGGTGAATAATGATATTTATTCTGAGTTAGCTAAAGCATCAATACAGTATTATAAAAAAGGAGCAAGGGAAGGTTTCAAGAATAGATTGAACTTGCCAGTTACTTTAAGAGATTATCGATTATTCGCATTTTTGTCAAAAAACACCTCTTATAATGATAAAGCAGTAGCTGAGATTGAATCAGCCAGGGATAACTTTACGATTGAGCTCGAGTCAGCTGGAGTGGAATACATAGATATTACATTAAGATCTTTTTTGCCGCTGTTACGCTCTTGGATTAATCCAGACATAAAAGATATAGATCCTCGTTCTGCAAAACATGAAAAACATAGTACTTTAAATGAACAAGTAGTAGACAAATCATTTGAATTAATTAATGAGCCTGAAAGGCTGACTGTGGTGGTAGATGGTGAAAATAATACGAGAGATGGTAATGATGGCGAAGATGATGGGGTAAAAGGGGAAAGTAAGAAAAATAATAGGATTAGTACAAAGATAACCAATCTTTCTATAAGGAGTCTTCCTGATGAATTTGCGTTATGGGAAAGTCCGGATAATTTTTTTAATGTGTTTAGAGCAAGCCAGGCAATTCGTTGTCCATTTTTAATAAGCATGCACATACGAATGATTCCTCAAGTAGATGCGAAGAGCAAGGCCCAGAGCATGTATCTTGGTATGGACAAAAAAGCAAAAAGTGCGTACGCAAAATATTTTTCTGGTACTCAAGAAACAGCGCTTGAATGGAAAAAAATAAGGGATGATTTGACATCTGATACCGTTCGCCTTGCATATTCATATTTTAACTTAACATTGTTTTCTAATGACGGTGAAGAAAAGAAGGATGAATCATCTGCAATCTCATGTTACCGATATAATGGGATAGAGCTTTTTAATACTAAATATATGCAACTACAATCATTTTTAGCTAGCTTGCCTTTTGTGATGAGTGAGGGGATCTTTCAGGATTTAAAAAAGGCAGGAAGATTAAAGACATTAACTACGTGGAATCTAGCTAATTTACTCCCGATAGTTGCTGATTTTAAGATGTCTCGAAAAGGAGTTTTACTTAGTTCCTTTCGTAATCAGATTAGTTTCTTTGATATGTATAGTGATTTTTTACCAACGGCAAATTATAATATTGCAGTTGCAGCGACTAGTGGAGCTGGGAAGAGTTTTTTGGTACAGAATATTCTAAGCTATGTCCTGTCTTTAAAAGGTAGATGTTTTGTAATTGACCTTGGTCATTCATATCGCAAGTTTTGTGAAATAATTGGCGGTTCCTATTTAGAGTATCATTCATTAAGATTAAATCCGTTTACCAATATTCATAACATTAATGAATCATCTGAACAAATAAGAGATTTATTCTCAGTGATGGCTTCACCTTCTGGGGGTCTCGATGATGTCCAAGAAGAGTATTTGCGTCAAGCGATAATAGGCGCATGGGAAAGAAGACAAAGAAGAGCAAATATTGATGATGTAATAGAATCTTTACAGGAATTAAATGCTGAAAGAGATGATGATAGAATAAAAGACTTGGTAATTTTATTGACTCGATATAGTACTAAGGGCCCATATCCAAATATATTTAATGATTATTCCGCCATTGCTCCAGATGCTTTGTTTGTGGTTTTAGAGTTGGGAGAGTTAGAAAACAAACCAGATCTAATGAAAGCGGTTCTTTTTGCTTTAATCTTAAATATCGAAGAGCAGATGTATCAATCGCCGCGTAATCAACCAAAGATGGTGGTTATTGATGAGGCCTGGAGGCTTTTAGATGGAGATAACAAGGCAGCAGCAAGATTTATTGAAAAAGGGTATAGAACTGCAAGACGTCATTATGGATCTTTTGTCACCATTACCCAAAGCATTGAAGATTTTCAAAAAAGCGATGAAGCAAAAGCATGTTGGAATTGTTCAGACATAAAAATAATTATGTTACAGAATTCTAAAGCATTTGACGACTTTATGTTAAGTCACGAAAACTATTTTGATCCTTATGTAACAAGTTTAATCAAGCAATTTAAGGAAGCAAAGAATAATGGATTTTCAGAATTCATGCTTCAAACTGGAAGAATACAATCGTTCTGTAGATTATTTGTAGATCCATTTTCAAGGGTAATGTTTTCTTCAGCTGGAAAGGAGTTCGCTGCTGTCAAAGAATATCAAGAACAGGGGCTATCTATTACAGAAAGTATTCTAAAGGTTGCGAAGGATAATTATGCGGAAGAATTCTAAATAATTAATCGATCAAATGAAAAACAAAAACAGAAATGAAAAAGAAGGCAGGTACAAGATACAAGAAACAAAAAAATCACAAAAAATGATTACGTTAAAAGGAGGTAGAAATATAAAAAATTATATAAGGTTCTTGTTGTTTCTAAGTCTTTTTATTACAGAATTAAGCCAAGCAAAAAATCTAGGAGTTTGGGGTGCTATGTTTCCAATAGCTGAACAAGATATAAAAGAATTTATATATAAGCGCCTAAATCAAATGCAACAAAATGGTGAGTTAGAAAAGATAAAGAAAAAATTTATAAGAAATGTAAAAAATCATACTTTGCGGCCGGCTCCTGTATCAGGGCTTACAACAACGGATCGGCCAAAAACATTTTATTACGATCCTATCTATATTTTAGATAAAAACATAGAGGATGAAAAAGGGAAAATAATAGCAAAGGCTGGAACAACTATAAATCCATTAGACACGATAAAGCTACATAGTGTTTTGTTTTTTTTGAATGCGGATGACAAGCGCCAGATTGCATGGGCATTAGAGAATGTTAAAAAGCATGATTATGTAAAATATATTTTAGTCCAGGGGAATATCAAAGATGCTGGTAAGGTTTTAAGCGACAGAATATATTTCGATCAGCATGGAATAATTACACGCAAACTAGGTGTTATGCACATTCCTTGTGTAGTTAAACAGGAAGGAAAGAAGTTACAGGTACAAGAAATATCTCTAAAAAAAGAGACGAATGAAAATAAAGAAATAAAAACAAAATAAAATAATGAAGCTAATTAAAATAAATAAAAAAAACAGATTAAT
>JAHIYS010000207.1 GCA_018814965.1 Gammaproteobacteria bacterium | reverse complement strand
TGCTGAAGCATGAACCCCGCCCAATACCAATATAGAAGAGGTGTTTTCTTTAAGATACTGCGCTATTTTAATGGCTGTACTAATAAGCGGTGTTGTTGAAGTAAAACCAACGATTTCATAATTTTCTGATTTTATTAAATCTAATATCCCCTCAAGACTCATTGGGATCACCTCTAAATCCAAACATCTTACCGCTATGTTTTTTCCTCGCAAAAATCCAGCCAAACACGCAAGCCCATGAGGAATTGATGTTGTAATCCCATCCTTATTAGGCCTGGAAATAGAAAAATGCTTGGAGTCAAAAAATGTTGTATATGGTGGATTTATTAATAGGATCTTTTTCATAAAAATTATGCACCTTATTCTTTACCAAAGAACTCCTTTAAAATGACGCTTAATGTATCACTTTACTTTTTTGCTTAGCCAATCTGGCTAAGGAGTTATTAAACTCTTTTGATAGAAGTATTTTTTTACAATCATCGTACCTAAGTTCACTCATTTTAAGAAATCGCTGCTTCTCATCTTCATCATCACCATTAAAAGCTTGGAAACCGACCCAAAAAAACCTCCATAACTGTACCAAAGGTTTATAAATGATTACTCTCTCTAATAACAGCTTATCTTCTTTATTACCATACGCATTTATCATTAAACGATCCTGCTCATGGTTGAATTCGGCAGTCACAGACAAAAGCGCAAGATCCCAAGCAGGGTCATCATTTCCTGAATATTCCCAGTCTACCAATATAACCCCTTTATCAGTAAGCAAAAAATTGCCTGGATTTGAATCGCCGTGACAAGGAACTTTGGGTACATTTAAATCCCTAAAAACAAGCTGTGCTTTTTTAACCACAGACAACAGCCCTCCTAAATCTTTAGGTATTTTGTCCTGGTATGTCACACTAAAATAATCTGCCAATCGTTCCAATGCTAAAAATATATTCACATCATTATTAAACATGGTCTTTGAAGAATGTAACTTATTCAAAATACGGGCTACGTCCTTTAAAATCTCAGCGTCATGAAAATCAACCCCTTCTAATGTTTTTTTATTTTCAACATACTTAAGCAGAAATATATCACGAGTTGGATCAAAAAATTCTATCTTTGCACTGATCTCTAATAAATACGCGTGATTTGAATTTGCATATTCGTTATAAGTATTTATTTTTAGCAACCCCTTTAATTTGGACGCCCCCTTTTTTGGCATTCGCAACACAAACCTTACCTTTTTAGGCAAAGTTATTAAATAAGTAAAATTGGACCATCCGCCAATTCTCTCAATAGCTATTTTATTGCTGGGGATCCCTTTAAAAATTGAAATTTTACTTATTTCTGAATAAACAATTTTGGCATCATTTAAATCAGCCTCTTGATGACAGCCGCAGAAACAAAAAATGAATAAAATCATCACTATTGTTTGAATAACATGCTTCAAAAAAAAACCTCATCTTTAAAATGGTTAACTACCGATTCCAACCCAAACTCTCTCAACACCAAGCCTGCCTTGCTCTTTAATGGATAGATCAGGATGATAATCAATATACTGTAAACTGGCAAACCATCCAAATAGCCGCTTCTGCTAATTATGCCTTTATGCAACCCTTTCTTCCACTTTCTCGAGACATATGATAATGTTTGAAGCGTTTAAGAGTTTAGTACATTTCTAATTAAAACATAAATGGAGGAACCGTATCATGACCCCCGCAATGCAAACAGCCCAACCAAACATGTTACGTTCCTGGATTGTGGTTTTAACCTCAGCCTTATTCTTTTTCTATATTTTTATTCAGATGAATCTATTTAATTCCATAAACTCTGAGCTAGTAAAAGAGTTTCATTTTAACGCCAAACAACTCGGTCAGTTATTTGCATTTTTTTCATACGGCAATGTTTTATTTGTGTTCCCTGCCGGGATGTTGCTAGATAGATTTTCAGTACGCAAAATATTACTTATTGTGTTTTCGATATCGGTTATTGCAACTTATGTTTTTTCAACAGCTTCTGATCTATGGGTTATGAACGCCGCAAGACTTGCTATTGGTCTTGCTGGAGCATTTACCTTGCTATCAGCAATCAAACTTGCCTCACGTTGGTTTGATCCTTGCCATATGGCGTTGGTAGTTGGTGTGGTTGTAACAATGGCAATGTTTGGAGGCACAATAGCTCAAACCCCACTAACGCTACTCATCCAAAAATTTGGTTGGCGCCATTCAATGCAATTAGTAGCGGCTCTTGGTGTAATCTTGATAGCTCTGCAACTTATCATTGTACGCGATGAACCTAAAGGCTTGGAAAAGCTCGACATTAAAGAACATAAGCAATTAGAACGTCTTGGCTTTTGGCATTCTTTGGCTATAACCCTCACTAACAAACAAAATTGGCTTAGCGGTATTTATATTAGCCTAGTTAATCTACCGCTTTTTGTTTTTGGTGGAATCTGGGGGGTTCCCTATTTAACCCATGTGCATAACTTTACTAAATTAGAAGCCACAGAAATAACCAGCATGCTTTTCATAGGGATGATGATTGGATCGCCTCTAGCTGGCTGGATTTCAGATTACCTAGGACGACGTAAATTACCTATGATTATTGGCGCTATGTTCGCCATATTAGCAATGTCAGCAATTATGTTCGCCCCAACCCTGCATTTTGCTGCGGAAATTTGCCTTTATTTTGCCTTAGGACTTATCATGGGCTTTCAAGTAATAGGTTACCCAGTAATTGCCGAGAGCAACCCCCACACAATTACCGCTACAGCAACCGGGTTTGGTTCGATGTTAATAATGTCAGGTGGCATGTTAGTGCCATTATTTGGCTGGTTACTAGAACACTCCGGCAACGCTCAAGTAATTGATAATATTACAACCTATACTTTGGCAGATTTCACTCTTGCAAACTACATGATGCTGGTTGGATTAATTATCGCACTCTTAGCATCTTTTTTAATAAAGGAAACCTGTACATGTAAACGACCAATTAAAAACTAATTGGTTTATTCATAAAATCAACTGGTATCCACGTTTTGCCATTATAGCCAAACATGGATACCAGATTTTGGAAGCAAAAATGGATGAAGCAACGATTTTTATAGCATTTGATTATGGTACTAGAAATACTGGGGTAGCAGTGGGACAAAAAATCACTGGCAGCGCTACACCTCTAACTCCTCTGCTATCAAAGAACCAGATCCCACCTTGGGATAAAATCGATGAATTAGTTAAAACTTGGCAACCTCATGCACTAGTAGCTGGAGTACCTCATAAAATTGATGACAGTGATTTACCAGTTACTAAACTTGCGCAAAATTTCATCGAACAATTAAAAGACCGCTACAAGTTACCTGTATATTCAATAGAAGAACGCTTAACCACCAAAGCCGCACGAGAAGAAATATTTAAACGGGGTGGATATAAAGCACTGCAAAATGAATCCGTTGATAGCGAAGCAGCAAAAATCATCCTTGAAGACTGGATGAATACAATCTCTCCATAATAACCAACAAAAATAATTCGGACCAAATCTTGATGGTTGTTGTTCCGCGGCCCCGTTTTAAGACATAACGGGGCGACGCTTGACCGTGGGATCCAGCAAGCTAATTCTGTGTCACTTCTTCAGCTAATTTATAAAATTTTCTGGCTGCAGGATTTCGCCGACACGACAGAAAAAGTAGATTTTGGCCAAACTATTATGTCCTGGCTAGAATCTAAAACTTTTTGCTATTTTTCCCCAGCAATTCGCAATTCAAGATTTGACCCCAATTCATTCATTTTTAGCGATTACTTCATAGTGGCTTAATAAACCCTTAAGCATTCCTTAATAATTCATCTCTAAACTTAAGCATGTATCAAACAACTAACAAGAAAAATATTTTTTAATATCAATGAGTCAAATGAGGACGATTTTTATGACCAATATTAGCGAATTAAATAAAAATGAGATTAGCGCCATTTCTGGCGGAACCTTAGCTGGTACAGCCGGCTCATTTATTGGGCTAGGAGTATTCGCTGAAGCAGCTCATTACCTTATTAGCAATAATCAACTGCCACAATCAACGGCGCAAAGATATTTAATCCTTTCTGCAGCTGGTTTAGCAACTCAATACCTTTGTAGTTGGACCGCCAACTTCCTTGCGGCTATACCAGGTAAGGTTTTTTCTTCTAAACAAAAATAGGCTAACCCCAAAACAGCAGGATGAAAACCATGAAAAAACGACTAACAATAGCACTCTTACTTTTAGTTTTACCTATAACCGTTGCTGTTACCAGCTACATGGCTTTCGTCCATAAAAACCCTATAAAATTAGCAAATAACACCAATAAGTTACCCACAAAAAAAACAACCGCACCTGCAAAAGCTCAGGCAAACATAAACACTAATAACTTATCTCAACACAAAATATCACCATCAACAAAAAACAATAAAAGCCTTCAAAAAAAACATAATGAAAACCTTAACAATGAAAAAGGCAAAGCTCAAAACAAAAACATAGAAATAAAAGAAACACCTAGCACGCCTACCATCAAAGACAGTAACAACAGCTACCTACCATATCTTGAGCTTAGTGGCACACGATTTTTCAATGTAGCAAGCTCTAATACAGCAGCAGGCGTAGATCTTTTTATTCCACTTTGGCAAACTTCATCCAATCACTTGGTATTTACTCAAGCCAGGGTTTATGACCGCTCAGGTAAACCATTTGAAGGAAACATTCATTTTGGGTATCGCTACTTAGCACCAGAAAAAGATCATATGTACGGCATTTATGGTTCCTATGATCGCAAACGAACTGAATTTGGAAATTATTTTAATCAGCTAACACTTGGCGCCGAGGGTTGGTTCCAAAAACTATTTATAGGGGGCAACATCTATTATCCTTTTGGCAAAACATCAAGACTTCTTAGCATAAACAACGAAGAACTTGTGTATGATTATGCAAAAAATAAAATCTGGATAACGCAAGATAAAAAATATGAAAAAGCTATGGGCGGTGCTGACGTTGAATTTGGTTATGAATTTACCAAAGGATTAGTTGGCTACGTTGGCGGCTACTATTTCGGCTCACAAGATGTTAATACCATCTATGGTCCTAAAGCAAAATTAAACTATGACTTCGCTTTAGAAAATGGG
>JAHIYS010000206.1 GCA_018814965.1 Gammaproteobacteria bacterium | reverse complement strand
GGCTGATTTTGAGTCGAACCATTAATGATTTTATTGGCGGATTATGTTAAAAACATTTCCAGGTGGTGAACATATAACAGGCTTTAAGGAATTAACAAAAAACGAACCGATTGAGGATTTCCCCCTTCTCCCTCAGGTAGTGATCCCGTTAAGCCAACATGCGGGGAGTGCTTGTGAGGCGTTAGTAAAACAAGGAGATAAGGTCAAAACCGGTACAAAAATAGGCTCAAGCACAGGTTTTGTTTCCAGTACCATCCATGCCAGTATCTCTGGAATTGTTTCGAAGATAGCTGATGAGCATCATCCTGTGCTGGGAAGATGTCGAGCGATTATCATTGAATCTGATGGTAAGGATGAGAAAGATGCAAGCATTAAAGTGCCAGATAATATAAATACCTTTAATAAAGACGAATTATTGACGATTATTAAAGAGGCGGGAATAGTGGGGCTTGGCGGAGCGGCTTTCCCTACCCATGTAAAACTAAAGCCGCCAAAAACGATAGATGCCTTGTTAATAAACGGAGTAGAATGCGAACCATTTCTAACCTGTGACTTGCGACTTATGCTCGAAAAAAGTGAGCAGATTATTAGAGGTATAATAATTTTACAAAAAATTCTTGATGCTAAATTGGTTTGTATGGGCATTGAGCATGATAAGCCAGAGGCTATCCAGCAGATGCGCAATAAAGTTAAAGAAATGGATGCCGATATAAGAATTTTTTCACTAAAGACTAAATATCCGCAAGGGGCAGAGAAGCAGTTGATCAAGGCGATTTTAGGCCGCGAAGTTCCAGCTGGTAAACTGCCTTTTGATGTTGGTGTTGTGGCCCACAATGTGGGGACGGCTTACGCTGTTTTCGAAGCTGTATACGAGGGAAAACCACTATATGAACGGGTAATAACCGTAACCGGGAAAATATTAAGAAAGAGAAAAAATTTGAGAGTAAGGATTGGCTCGAAAGTTTCAGAAATTATTGATTTTTGTGGCGGGACTTCTCAAGCTATTAAAAAAATTATCATTGGAGGACCACTGATGGGTTTGGCCCAGTTTAGCGCTGAGATCCCGGTGATTAAAGGAACATCGGGCATTTTGGTTTTATCTGGCGATGAGACAAAATTTTTTATGGAGCAGCCATGTATTCGTTGCGGAAAGTGTGTACGTGTTTGTCCGGTTCGTATGTTGCCGTATGCCTTGAGCCTGTGTGGGCAATTAAAGAGCTTTGAAACTGCCCTCCAGTACAACCCTTTTGATTGTATCGAATGCGGTCTGTGTAGTTATGTCTGTCCGGCTAAAAGAAAAATTCTGGAATACATACGGCTTATTAAAATTGTTTTACGATGAATACACAGAAAAAAAATGAATTAATTGTAACCAGCTCACCACATATTCGCAGTTCTGAATCGAGCGCCAAAATTATGTGGACAGTATCGCTTTGTCTTATCCCCTCCGGTATCATAAGTATTTTTGTTTTTGGTTTATCGACTTTAAGTATAATCTTAACGGCGATTGTCGGCGCGATGTTGACCGAAGCACTTATTTCTAAGCTGCAAAAAAAGCATTTACATTAAATGATGGGAGTGCTTTTTTAACCGGTTTGCTACTTGCTTATAACCTGCCGGCTCAGTCTCCACTTTGGTTGGCGTTTTTGGGGTCTTTTATCGCAATTTTTTTTGCTAAAATTTTGTTCGGGGGATTGGGATACAATATCTTTAATCCGGCCCTTATCGGACGAGTTTTCCTGATGGCTAGTTTCCCCGCTTTAATGACGAGATGGCCCGTACCGTTTCGTCTCGATGCGGTTACCGCACCAACTCCGTTAGCTATTTTTAAAGATAGTTTTAGCCAGACAAATATTCTTTCTCCACTTGAGCGGATAAATTATACTTATCTTGATATGCTATTTGGTTTTCGGGGCGGCTGTATTGGAGAGACCTGCATAGTTGTTTTACTACTAGGTGCGGCTTATTTGCTATATCGGGGTTATATATCCTGGCACATACCATTGAGCTATATTGGAACAGTGGCATTATTTAGCTGGATTTTTGCCGCAAAAGCTTTATTGCGCGGGGATATTATTTTGCATCTTCTTTCTGGCGGTTTAATTTTGGGTGCTTTTTATATGGCTACGGATTACGTAACAAGTCCGATAACTAGAAAAGGGCAGTTAATTTTTGGGGTAGGTTGTGGACTTATAACTTGTGTAATAAGATTTTGGGGTGGTTATCCAGAAGGGGTTTCCTATGCAATTTTGCTTATGAATGCCTGTACCCCTCTGCTGGATAAGCTTAGCGTGCCTAGGCGATTCGGGGTTAATAAATGAAAGCTTTGAGTTTAGCCATTTTGACATTGTCAGGGTTAGGGGTGATTTTTGGTATACTATTGGCTTGGGCATCAAAAAGATTCCCGGTAGAAGTTGATCCGCGAATTAAAAAAATAGTCGAACTGCTCCCCGGGGCGAATTGCGGGGCGTGCGGAATGACTGGCTGCTCAATTTTTGCTGAGGCAATGTTACAAAAACGAATTAATTTATCCTATTGTGTTGCTTGTACCGAAGAAAACAAAAAAGAAATAATTTCGATTTTAGCTACTAGTGGTCAAAAAATAGAAGAAAGAGATGATTTGGTTGCGGTTATCAACTGCGGAGGTGGTAACCGCAGCCAAGATAAATTTAAGTATAACGGTTTAGCTGATTGCCATTCTGCCGAACAGACACTCCGTGGGTTTAAGGAATGTTCATTTGCCTGTCATGAACAAGGCACCTGTATAATTACTTGCCCCTTTGGTGCGATTAAGATGCAACCTTGGGGGGTGCCTAAAGTTTTAGTTGATTTATGCCGGGGTTGTCAGAAATGTATTGCAGTTTGTCCGCGTAACCTGATTTGCATGATCCGGCGGGGTAAAAGCGTGTATATAAATTGTCAATCCCACGCCAAGGGGCAAGAGGTGATCAAAAGTTGTAAAGTCGGCTGTATCAGCTGCGCTAAGTGTGTAAAAATTTGTCCTGTTTCGGCAATAAATATTGAGCATAATTTGGCGAAAATAGATTATAATAAGTGCACAGATTGCCGCAAATGCGTTGATGTTTGTCCGACGAAAACTATTAGCATTCTATGAGTAAACATAAAATTAGGTTCCTACCAGCAAAAAAGGAATTCTTAGTCCGGCATGGCCACAGCTTATTAAGCTTTTTACAGCAGTTAAAAATAGAGATTCCCCATAGTTGTAGTGGCAAAGGTATATGCGGTAAGTGTAAAATAAGGCTCATAATTGACAGCAAGAAAAAAAAATTTAAAGATCAGTTAGCTTGTCAAATCAAGATTACTGGTCCACTTACAATTCATCATCCCCTACTTCCATATAAAAACTTATTCCTTAAGGTGTTAAAGGATGCAAATATAAAATCGCGATTCAAGCGAGCTCCTCTGGTTGAGAGGGTTAATTTTGATTCTGGTTTGAGTTTAATCTTAGATAACTATGAGCTATTGACGGTGGAAAAACGCAGCAACCGACATGTCCTGGGAATAGCGGTCGATGTCGGGACAACAACCATCTGTGTTAGTCTATGTGATTTAACTAATGGGGAAGAACTGGCTACGAGCACGCTATTAAATATGCAGTCTGAGTATGGCGCGGATATAATTAGTCGGCTTGATTTTGCTCTAAAATCACAAAAGAATGCGCGTCGTTTGAACGAGCGAGTCATATTTTCTATTAATAAAGCAATAGATGAATGTGCGCAGAAGGCCGGGGTTGGTGTCCATAGGATATTTTCAGCGGTCATGGTTGGGAACTCGGCCATGCAGCATCTGCTTTTACAGTTACCATTGAAGAGTCTTATTAGCCCACCTTATCGTATTGCTTTACAAGGGATAGTTCAGATGAAGGCAAAAAGTTTAAAATTAAATATCAATCCAAACGCTAATATTCGATTTCTGC
>JAHIYS010000021.1 GCA_018814965.1 Gammaproteobacteria bacterium | reverse complement strand
TAACGCTTGTCGTCGTGCAGTTTGATATAGTTTGATAGATGTTGTCAATTGGTTTGGTATACCACAATAGTTGTCGTCTCGTGCTTGACCATGGAATCTCAGATGCAATTTTTTTAAATTTCGATAACCAGATTATGATATAAAGTTATGGAATTTTAGTTGGACATTACTTTTGGCGATTTTTTTAGTATACCAGATACTTTGTTTAGTTTTAATTTATGTAATACCGCATTTGCAATGTCTTGATTGTCATAAGGACCAATGCTTACATTATATTTTTGTGTTCCTTGATGGTAAATTGGAGTGATGCTGGCAGCAAAGCCCAGTAGCGCTAATTCAGCTTTCAGACGGTCAGCTGCTGCAAAATCATTTGCGATTGCAATCTCTAATTCATATGAGTCTTTCACATCTTTTTTTGTATTATTATCTTTTTTTTGTGGAGAAATATTATAAAAATCAAATTTTGGAGTTACTGCTATTTTTGTTATAACTTTTGGAGCCGATTGTTGCTTGAGGATTTTAGTTGGTTTTGTTTTGAATTCGTTTAAAAGTTGACTAGGTCTATAATGTTTATTAAACACGAAAAAGCTTACGGCTAATCCAATCGCTAATAAAAAAATTAACCATCGTGATAGGCGCTTTTTTTTAGGTTTCTTGCGAGAAATTTTGCGTTTGGCGTAATCGCGGCTCATGGGGTTATCGTTAAGGTTAGTAATTTGTTGTTAATAGATGGTTGATTATCTTTATAGTCAAAAGTAATGTGTAAATAGTGATCATCAGGAGAGGTCAGAATTTTTCCTGATTGTAGCCAGTCATTTAGTAAGTTTTCTGCTTGGGTAGATGGACTGCTTGCCTCAGTTTGCGAAGGGACTAGTTTATAAAACTTTTCTAATAGGTGTAACCCTAAGGCGCGTTCAACTTTAATGTTAGCATTGACCGTGCTGTTAGCTATAGTAGTTAGTAAACCAGTATTATTTGGTTGATTTGAGCAGGTAGCGTTGATTGAAGAAAGTAGTTTTCCCCATGGGGTGTTGGTATTTAATTCCTTTATTTTTATTTCGCCACCATTATTTAGAATAGATATTATAACGTCAAGAGCCGCGCTTGTTGGGGAGGATGCTATTTTGCTTGAAATTATTTGTTGCTGTAATTTAGCAAGCAAAGCTTGGTTTAAGTTATTGATTTCAAAATCAAGCTTGTTTTGGTTGTAAGCAGCATCATTTATATTTAGATCTTCTATGGTTATGGTTGTATTGATATTTACTAAGTTTCCCTGGTTTTCAAAGATTGCGTTATGAATGTTCATTCCTGCAAAAGAAATGACATGATTGTTCTCATTTTTAGTTGAAAAAGAGGATAGTTGTATATTGCGATCACCAATCCATGAGCCACTAGAGGTTTTGTTTCCTCTGTAAGTGCTTTTTAAGTCTTTAATGTTGAAATCAAAGTCTTTAAGTTTAATATCGATCCCAGGAAAATCGATATCTGATTTTATTTGGTTGTACAAAGGCGAAATGGTGGTTCTTATTTTTAGTCCACGCCAATTTATTTCGTTATCTTGATCTTTTAATGTAAGGGGAGGGCTATCAAGAGTTATTACTGTTTCTCCGCTTAATCTAAACTTTATTTTTGCTTTTGTAATTGGTTCTGCATCTGAAGAGCGTTTTAACCAGTTATTTTGAGTTTCAGTCGTATTAATTTTGGTGTTGATAATGGCTTGGACAAAGTGGAATCTTGTCCAATCAATAAGTACTGGGCCATGAATAATATTTGCATCTATTTTTAGTTGTTGTAGTTCTTGATTGGATAGACCAAATTTATCTAGGGATATTTGAGCTGTTGCATCGGCGCTAAACCAGCCACGATGATAATTGATTATT
Organism: Gammaproteobacteria bacterium; assembly: GCA_018814965.1. Lineage (GTDB taxonomy): Bacteria > Pseudomonadota > Gammaproteobacteria > UBA9339 > UBA9339 > UBA9339. The sequence goes on along the minus strand of JAHIYS010000021.1, from coordinate 15,419 downwards.
TTAGCGCTAAATGGGGTGGTGGTGTTAATCGCTACTATTATTTGGTTGCATTTTTTCTCAGCTAATAATCCAAGAATTAGTGGTAAAAGCAAAAATATAGCTACTAAAGTTGCTAAAATATAGCCCAAAGATGATAACCATTTACGCATGTTTCGTTCCTTTTTTTATAACTAAACTAAATTTTATTCCACTGTTACCGATTTTGCTAAGTTTCTTGGTTGATCTATGTCTGTGCCTTTTAGTAAGGCTACATGATACGCAAGTAATTGTAGCAAAATAGAGTAAATTATAGGGGCAATCTCAACATCCATTGGTGGTATATGACAAATATGCCAGCTAGGATGTTTTTTGAAATGCAGAGATTTATCTGCAAAAATAATTAACTCTCCACCTCGAGCGTGGACCTCTTGTAGGTTAGATTTTAATTTTTCAAATAAATGATCGTTTGGAGCCACGACCACTACGGGGGTTCCATGATCGATTAAAGCAAGTGCGCCATGTTTTAGTTCTCCAGCGGGATAGCATTCAGCATGGATATAGGAGATCTCTTTTATTTTCAATGCCCCTTCCATAGCAACAGGATAGCTAATTCCACGTCCCAGATAGAAGGCATTTGAGCTGTTTTCTAGTACTTTAGCAATAATGCTAATCTCATGGTCTAATTTTAAAATTTGCTCAGCTAAAAGTGGTAAGTGTTTTAGTTGTTTAATTAACTGTTGTGAGACTTTTGTGTTCATACCTTGGTATTTTCCAAGAGCAATCGTTAACATCAGAAGCGCAGTTAGTTGAGAAGTAAAAGCTTTTGTAGTGGCTACGCCAATTTCGAGCCCTGCTCTAGTTATAAAAACTAAATCTGATTCGCGGACTAAAGAGCTTTCAGGAGCATTACAGATGGTTAGAGTTGCTAGATATGGCAGCTTTTTTGCCTTGTGTAATGCTGCAAGTGTATCTGCTGTTTCACCCGATTGTGATATGGTTATGAATATGGTTCCTGGTTCGGTTATTGTATCTCGATAACGAAACTCGCTAGCTATTTCGACGTTGCAAGGAATTCTGGTGTGTTTTTCAAACCAGTATTTTCCAGTCATGGCTGCGTGAAAGCTTGATCCGCAGGCAACAATTTGCAACCTTTTGGCCTTGCTAAAAATGGCTTTAGCATTATTGCCAAAAACTTCAGCGGGGATTTCATTGCTAAGCAGGCGTTCTTCTAAAGTATCTGCTAGTGCGCGTGGTTGTTCAAAGATCTCTTTTTGCATGAAGTGACGATAGTTGCCACGCTCAACATTTTCTGACGACATTTCTGACGATTTAATTGGTCGTTTGACCCGTTTTAGTTTTGAATTATAAATCTGAACTTTATTTTTCTCAACTACGGCTATGTCTCCCTCTTGGAGATACATAAAACTATTTGTTACAGGTAATAATGCAGTAGCATCAGAGGCAATAAAGTTTTCATCTATTCCTAATCCGATAACAACCGGGCTGCCAGAGCGCACGGCGATAATTTTGTCTGGTTCTGCTGTGCTAATGATGGCCAGAGCATAGGCGCCAGTTAATTCTTTTATTGTTTTGTGTACGGCAGTAAGAAAGTCATCTTTGTTTTGTAAATGGCTATAGATTAAGTGCACTATTACTTCGGTATCGGTATCACTATCGAATTTAACCCCTTTTTTTATGAGTTTATCTCTTAGTTTTTCGTAATTTTCTATGATGCCATTGTGGGTTAAGGCTACAGCGCCATTAGAGGTATGAGGGTGGGCGTTATGCTTTGTAGGGGCGCCATGAGTAGCCCAACGCGTATGGGCAATACCGATCCTTCCTGAAATTGGTGAGGTTTTTAATTTATTGGCTAAGATCTCTATTTTGCCAACAGCACGAACGCATTTTAAGGTGTTTTTATCGTTTATGGTGGCAACGCCGGCAGAATCATATCCCCTATATTCTAGGCGCTTTAAGCATTCGACCAAAATAGTTGTAATGTTGCGTTCTGAAATGGCACCTACAATTCCACACATAAAATATGCCTCCACAAAGGTTTTATTCAACGACCACAGTGTTATTTGTTGCCGCTATTTTCTCATTGCCACGAAGAACTCTTCATTAGTCTTTGTGGTTTTGAGGCGGTCAATTAGGAACTCGGCTGCTGCAATTTCATCCATAGGATGTAATATTTTACGTAAAATCCACATTTTTTGTAGTTCATCTGGTGGTACAGTAAGCTCTTCACGACGGGTTCCAGAAAGATTTATATCGATCGCTGGGAAGACTCGTTTTTCAGCAATTCTTCTATCTAAGTGGATCTCCATATTACCGGTTCCTTTAAACTCTTCATAAATAACTTCGTCCATTTTTGAGCCGGTATCTACTAGAGCGGTAGCGATGATAGTTAAACTTCCACCTTCTTCAATATTACGAGCTGCACCAAAAAATCTTTTTGGTCGTTGCAGTGCATTTGCGTCAACACCGCCTGATAATACTTTTCCAGAGGCTGGGCTGACAGTGTTATATGCACGAGCAAGACGGGTTATAGAATCTAGTAAGATTACCACATCTTTTTTATGTTCCACTAAGCGTTTGGCTTTTTCTAGCACCATTTCTGCTACTTGAACATGTCTGGTTGCTGGTTCGTCAAAGGTGCTTGCTACTACCTCTCCTTTGACGGAGCGGGACATGTCGGTAACCTCTTCAGGGCGTTCATCAATTAACAGAACAATTAAATAACATTCTGGATGATTAGCGATAATAGAATGGGCTATGTTTTGGAGCATCATGGTTTTACCAGCTTTTGGCGGCGATACAATAAGACCACGCTGACCTTTACCTATTGGTGCTACTAGGTCGATAATCCTTGCAGTAATGTCTTCTGAGCAACCATTGCCACGCTCCATGACTAGGCGTTCATTGGCAAATAATGGCGTAAGGTTTTCAAACAAAATTTTATGGGTGGTGTTTTCTGGTGAATCGAAGTTGATTTTGTCTACTTGAAGTAAGGCAAAATAACGTTCACTGTCTTTTGGAGGCCTGATTTTGCCTAGGATGCTATCGCCAGTTCTTAAATTAAAGCGCCTGATTTGACTGGGTGATACATAGATATCGTCGGGACCGGCCAAGTAGGAGCTATCAGATGAGCGTAGAAAGCCGAAACCATCAGGAAGTATCTCTAAAACACCATCGCCGTAAATATCTTTATTGTTTTGGGCATGTGTTTTTAAGATAGCAAAAATCATATCTTGTTTGCGCATGCGGGTAATGTTTTCAATCCCCAATTCTTGGGCTAAATCCATTAGTTCATTTGGAGTTTTAGTTTTAAGCTCAGTAAGACTCGTAATTTTTATTTCAGGCAAAATTTTCTTTTTGCGTGGTTCCTCTGTTTTAGGCTTACTGGTAGGAGCAAGTGTCAGCACTTCCTTTTCAGGGGATGCTTTTTCCGCCGTTACTGTGGGCTTGGAACTGTTAGAGTTGGTGTTATTTTTAGTAGTAATGATAGTCTTCGTCGTTGAAGAAGGAGGAGTGGTTTTTTCTTGCATAGTTTATTTTTTATTTAAGTTATCAAAGAGAATTTTTATAAAAAATCCGGAAATTTTGGAAAATTAGCGAATGGGATTTAAAATTGTAAAACTAAACACATTCAATCAATAATCGTAGAATAGAATTGATTATAATCTTGATTTTAATCCCGTCAAGTTTTTCTTTTTGGGATATCCTATTATTGAATTTTCCTTAGAGGGTGAGCCTCCATTTCCTTGGTTAGCACGGGGGATATCCCGTGCTATACGCAATATCGGTAACTATTATGGTAAGTTGGCGTTAATAAAGTCTGCTAGCTGAGATTTAGTCAGAACACCGGTTTTAGTAGAGGCGATTTGGCCATCTTTAAACAAAATCAGAGTTGGAATTCCGCGGATACTATACGCATTTGATGTTTTATTATTTTCATCAACGTTTAGTTTTGCTACTTTTATTTTGCCTGCAAATTCTGTGGCAATAGCCTCTAGTGTTGGTGCTAACATTTTACATGGACCGCACCACTCTGCCCAAAAGTCTAATAAAACAGGTATATTTGATTGTAAGACTTCAGATGCAAATGAGTCATCTGATACGATGGTAATGTTTTCACTCATGGTTTTCTCCGTGAATTAATGGACATTAATATTTGAGCTGATTATTAGATAGAAAGCAAATAATAATTAAAATTTATTATATTGATGCAATTAATGTATCTTATTGAAAGTCATCCATGTTCTTCTTAGGGCTAGAGATTAGAACTGATTTATGTTTATTCTGGTGTCCTTTGATTATGGTTATTTGGTTTTGTGGGACTCCAAAATGGTTCGCAAGGAATTTTGTCAGATGTTCGTTTGCTTTGCCATCGGTTGGAGCGGTGGTGATAGCTATTTTTAGGTGGCCATTGTATACGCCAATAATGGCATTTCTGCTAGCTTTGGTTTGTATTTTTAGCTCTAATAGCAGGTCGTTGTGGTTCCAAGAGTAGTATAATTTCTCTGTCATTTTGCATCTTTATGATTTATAATGGTTTTTTATTTTGGCACTCTCGTAAGAAGAGTGCTAAACTATTAATATTAAATAATAATTGGTGGCATGTGAAAAAAGAGCCGTTAAAAAATGACTTTACTCCCAAAGCATTAGCTATTGCACCAACCATGGGTAGTATAGAGGCCTATGTTAGTTGGGTCAATCAGATCCCCATGTTAACTGCTTCTGAGGAGTTAGAGCTTGCAACTAAATTTCATCATGATGGTGATTTGGAGGCTGCGCGTCAATTGGTTTTATCTCATCTTCGTTTTGTTGCTCACGTGGCTAAAAATTATTTAGGTTATGGTCTGCCTAAAGCTGACTTAATCCAAGAGGGAACTATTGGTTTGATGAAAGCGGTTAAGCGCTTTGATCCTGATATGGGTGTGCGTTTGGTTTCATTTGCAGTACATTGGATTAAAGCTGAAATTCATGAGTTTGTTTTACGTAATTGGAGAATTGTAAAGATTGCTACGACCAAATCGCAGCGTAAATTATTTTTTAATTTACGTCGTGCTACTAAAAAATTAAATTGGTTTAGCAATGAAGAGGTGTTAAATATTGCTCGGGAATTAAAGGTCGATCCTAAAGATGTTAGAACCATGGAAGCTCGGTTGTATAATTCTGATGTGGCGTTTGATGGATATGGCGATGACGATTCTATGTGTGAGGGAGGTTATTTTGATCCCGCGCGTTACTTGACTGCTGATACGAGAGATCCTATAGATGAGATTGCGGATATTGAGCTTGGTGGTATGAAAACCGCTAACTTGGCTGTTGGTCTATCTAAGCTAGATCAGAGAAGTCGAGAGATCTTGGAGTGTCGATGGTTAAAAGAGAATAAAGCAACTTTGCATGAGTTAGCTGCAAAATATAGCATTTCAGCCGAACGGGTTCGTCAGATTGAAGAAAGTGCAATTAAAAAATTAAAGAAAGAATTTGTTACATAGTTCAAACGGATCTCTAACTGCCGTCTTTTTTGCGATATAACATCTAGATTATCATTATATATCCAAACCATTATCTTTAAATCTATCATTAAGAGGTTGCTAAAACCTAAAGTTTTTTGCTCTTTTTCAAAGCTTGATGGTTGTTGTAGGGGTGAAGACCGCGAAATCCAGAATGCGAGATTTTCAAATTTCAGCAGCCCCATTAAATAACCAAATATAGCTATCTAAACACCAGCGAGCTGCTAATTGTTTGGTTTTTCAAATGATTTTTCCCGGGCGCGATAAGATTGCCCCAGAGAGTCGGTTTTGATATCCCATGGGGAGTGATTTTTTCCAAGTCGTGTTTCAATTAAATTTTTGGGTGCTGTGTAGCTAATTGTTGCCGCGATGATGTTATTATTTTGGTCGGTAGTTATTGCTAATGTACCACCGTTACAGTTCCAGCTATATTGGGATAGTTTTTTGATTGTAACATATCCGGCCCCTAATTGATTCTGAATCTCTTTGATAAACCAAACTGAAGTAGCAGATTTTAATTTGGCGTAAATTTGTTCCATTTTTTTTGAGGTTACACTTCCATCATCATCACCAGTGAGCATTTTATTCGAGAGATTATCGCCAAATGTTGTAACTATCAGCGCGCGGTTTTTATAAACCCAAGAATGGGTGGCAATGACAATAGGTTTTTCTTGATTGCCAGGCCCTAAAGAGGATTGAATTTGTAAAAGAGAAAGCGGTGAGCTTGTTTTATTTGGTGCCTGCGACAGCATTAAGGCAATGCTATCAAAGGTTGAGCATTGATTTTTGGGTAGATTAGCTAAAGCAATAGTGCCGTTACTCAAGAGCATTAAGATAACGGCACAGATAGCTATGATGCGGGCATACATAAAGTAATTATTTCTTTTCTTGATCCAGTTTTTCCTGATAAAAAGCATCAAAATTAATTGGAGCTAAGTATAGTGGTGGGAAATTACCGCGAGAGATTGTCTCAGATATTAGTTCGCGAGCATATGGGAATAGAATGTTAGGACAGAAGCTGCCCAACATAGGCCCAGTCTGTTCCTCTGTAAATCCATTTAGAGTGAATATACCAGCTTGTTTGACCTCTACTAAAAAAGCTATTTTATCTTTAAGTTTAACTGTGACTGTAGCTTGAAGGACCACCTCATAGACGTTATCAGCTAATTTTTTAGCATCTGTATTAAGATTGAGATCAACTTGAGGGGCCCATTCGATTTGGAAGATATCTGGAGTATTTGGTGCCTCATATGAAAGATCTTTGGTATAAATACGTTGGATGCTAAATTCATGTTGAGGTTGTTTGTTTTCTGGTTTTTGTGTTTCTGTAGACATAGGTTTTTCTAGCCTCCTAATATAATTAATTAATCTTTAGTTAGTGGTAATTGAGCAGTTTTCCAGGAATTTAAGCCCCCGGCTAAAACGCAAATTTTAGTAAACCCTTGAGCGCGTAATTTAGTGGCAACAGGTGCTGTATTAGTATCATAATCATCCACTAAAATTACAGTTTGGTTTTTATGTGGCTCAAGTTTTTTTGCATTATGGTCGATATCACTACGAGCAATATTCATTGCTCCAAGAATATGACCGGATCCAAAAGCTTTTTGATTGCGCATATCTATTACAATAGCGCTTTCTCTGTTAAGCAGCAAAACAGCGTCTTGAGCTGAGAGTTTTGCTAAGCCGGTCAATTTGCCTTTGATCTCCTCAAAAATCAGCAAGGCGATGACAACAACGGCGGCCAAGAAGAGCATCCAGTGATTTTGAATGAATTGTATGATTTGATTTGTCATAATAATACTTGTAGTGATTTTTAGTTTTGTAAGTATATACCTAAATTTGGTAGTTGCAACCAGCCCCAGATGTTTAACCTAATGCTATTTATTTGATTTTACTTGAGAAATCAAAAGATTAGAAATTTGGTCTTACTCTTGATGCATATTTTGCAAAAATTTAGAAACCCTTAAGCTTTCGATAATATAGGTGCGTTAAACTACAATTTGTTTCTGGTCATACAAGGTAAAAACTTTCCAAACCTTATTAACAGAATCCGTAGGGAAAATAGTGTCAGATCTACATCGAATTGCAAATTGGGACTAACCTAACTGCAAACAATGCGAGAAGGGCGCTGTTTATCTTTCTATGTGTAGCTTTCATATTTTTTTACGTACTCAAATTTATATTAATTTAATAAGAAGAGGAAAAAATGACATCAAGTACACGACGCCTAATTTATGCTTTAATTATCGGATGTTTTACAATGATTACTTTTAATTCGGCAAGTTATGCCAATACTTACGAAGTAACATGTAAATGCTGCGAACATAATGCTGAAGTTAATTTTGATGGATGTGACATTTATACTATAAAGGGGAAACCTAACACTATCCTAAGCATTGTCATGAAAGAAATACGCACAGAGGAGGGTAAAAAACTAATATATGATGATGTTGATTCAGTATTCACAGCTTCATCGGATGATTTAAATATAAGTGATATTATAGATCCTCTAATTATATTTGCAAATTGCACAGATTTTTCCAACTATTTGGATATGCTGAATGGCAGAAAGATTCTTACTTGTAACAAGGGGGTAGGAATTGATATTAATATTCAGTGCCTAAATAATGCAAACCCTTCTGATCTTTATGCCGTTTTTATCGTAACTGAAAAACATGAACATCATGTCGAAAATGGATGGTCATTCTTTAACGAGGTTCAAGCGGAAATATGGAGTTAGGAACCAACCTTATACCAAATACCAAAGATTGGGGATCAAGTCCTGATGAAGCCAAACAATTTATAAGATAGAACTTGACCTCTTATCTTTGGGTGATTAATTTGAGAACTCATATTTATAAGATTAGATAGGAGGAGGGCAGTGTTAAAATTTCAACGCATAATTTATTCTATAATTACTACCTATGTGCTGGTCGTTGTTCTTGGTTCTCCAAGCTATGCTGAAGAAGAAACCATAGTGCTTGGTTGCAATGATAATCGATTTGGTCCAATAGAATATATCTATCCAGGAAGCCAGGATACTCTGCAAAGTCTTACTCTAATGGGGATACAAATGAAAGGGGGTGGTCAGGATAAGTTTTTTACCAGAAGGTATTCTGAATATAGCCGCGAAGAGTTGAGAGCTCTATCCAAAGAAAGACGTAAAGTGTTGAGAGAGTTGGATGTAAGTGTAAGTGCAAAATGCTCAATCTTATCAGGTAATGGAATTGATATGTGGCCCACTATTGTTCAGCCTGGGAAGCTGTCAAGAAAGACGCTTGGTTGTGGGCCTAAAGAAGGGGTTACGATTTATGTTTATTCTCCAAAGTGTCGTAAAAATCGAGATCAGCAAGTTGTTTTCATTTTAACTAAGACCAAAATTGAGGATGAGGAGCCAACAAGTAATGCGACTTATGAAGGTACGGATCAAGAACCGAAGTATTATAAATACGAATCGGGAGAGTCATTTTTTTCTGGAGAACCAGTGGTGATATACTGGCCGCGTTATAGCTCATAAAAAATTTTGGGTGCAATGTTGAAGTTTTTTTAAGATTGCCGAAATTCACGCCAAATGGTCTATGAAAAATGGTAGCCGCGGGCTTTAGCCTGCGAGGGGTTGTCATCACGAGCGAAATGTTTTTTTCATTTCGCGGTGGCGATCCAGAAAGCCAATAACACTATGGATTATTTCGTCATGAGCTTCGCTCATTTCTCGCAATGACTTGGTCCCATGTTTTAGGGAACAGCCATAATCAAAAAAAACTTTATTTTATCGGCAGTAGCGTTACAATGGCAGCAAGTATCAAATCAATTACAGCAAGAGAAAAAACTTATGACTAAATTAACACATCGTCCAATAATGCTTATGATCCTTGATGGTTGGGGATATAGTGAGAAAACTGAAGGAAATGCAATTGCTGCAGCAAATAAACCAAATTTTGATCGGTTATGGCAAGAGTATCCTCATGCTTTGCTTTCAGCATCAGGGCTTGATGTTGGATTGCCTCGTGGACAGATGGGTAATTCTGAAGTTGGCCATTTACATATTGGAGCGGCACGTTTTGTGTTGCAAGACCTTACTAAAATTGATCTGGCAATTGAAACCGGAGAATTTTTCAAAAACCCAGTTCTAGCTAAAACTGTAGATGATGTTTTAGCTAGCGAAGGTACTCTCCATATTTTTGGATTGTTATCTAATGGTGGGGTTCACAGTCGTAATATTCATATAGAAGCTATGGTAGAGCTTGCTGTTAAACGTGGACTAAAAAACATTTGTGTTCATGCTTTTCTTGATGGACGTGATACCCCTCCGAAGTCGGCTTTAGAGTCGATTCAATCGATGCTAAATAAAATGCAGGAATTAGGGAGTGGTAGAATCGCCACAATTGGTGGTCGTTTTTATGTTATGGATCGTGATAAGCGCTGGGAAAGAGTGCAGGTAGCTTATGATTTATTTACTTTAGGAAAAACGGAATATCACTTTTCGGATGCGGTTTCGGCATTAGAAGCGGCATATGATCGAGGTGAAACCGATGAGTTTGTGAAGCCGACTGCAATTCATGATGCAAATGAAGATCCCATTACCATAAAAGATAATGATGCAATTATTTTTATGAATTTTCGAGCTGATCGTGCACGTGAGATTAGTTATGCATTTACTGATCCAAAATTTGATGGTTTTGAGCGTGAGGTTGTGCCGAAACTTGTCGCCTATACAACTCTTACCGAATATGCTTCTGATTTAAAGGTGCGAGTTGCTTACCCTACAGATAATTTGAATCATATTTTCGGTGAGGTCGTTGCTGAAAATGGTTTAGAGCAATTAAGAATAGCTGAAACTGAAAAATATGCTCATGTTACTTATTTTATTAATGGTGGTCATGAGCAACCATTTCTTAACGAAGATCGTATTTTAGTGCCATCGCCTAAAGTTTCTACTTATGATCTTCAGCCAGAAATGAATGCATTTGAAGTTACTGATAAGTTAGTTGAAGCTATACGCTCTCAAAAATATGATGTCATTATTTGCAATTACGCTAATCCAGATATGGTAGGGCATACGGGTATTTTTGACGCTACAGTAAAGGCTGTTGAAGCTGTTGATGCGTGCCTTGGCCGTGTAACAGAAGCTATGCAAGAGGTTGGAGGAGAGATGGTTATTATTGCTGATCATGGTAATGCTGAACAACTGATTGATCCGATAACCAAGGACCCATATACTGCTCATACCACTAATTTAGTGCCATTTATTTATGTTGGGCGCAAAGCGGTTGTAACTAAAGATGTAGGAAAGTTGATAGATGTTGCGCCAACACTGTTATACCTTATGGGAATTAAAGAACCAAAGGAGATGACAGGAGAGAGTATGGTGCGGTTGCAGTAAAAATTAAAAAGTAACTATTAAAGCGTGCGATATTTAAAAAAAACAAGTGTTATGCTTTTTTGCTTTATGCTTTTGCATGCTTCGGCGCAAGCAGAGGATAAAGCTGCCAAGCTTAATAATGTGTTGCATCAAATTAGCAAGGTTAAAACCGATCTTACCCAAAAAGAGCGGCAGCAAGCCTCGGTCAAGCAACAACTCAATAGCCTTAAGAAGAAAAAAACAACCATAGAAGTAAATCTAAAGAAAACCACCAAGAATCTTAAGTATCAAAAAAATGTATTGGTGAAATTAAATAAGAATCGTGCCAAACAGCAATTACAGTTAAAAGAAGCCCAAGATAAGCTGTCTGCGCAAATAAATTTAGCCTATCAATTAGACCGTACTAATTACTTAAAGAATGTTTTTGCCAAAAAGAATGGAAAAGATTCGGATATAATTTTGGCATACCACAAATACGTTTTTATGGCGCGTCTTGAGCAAATGCGTAATATCAATAAAACTCTAGAACGTTTAGAGCTAAATAGAAACAAAATTAGCAAAGAAACCAAGGTATTAAAGACAATAGAGGGTAGGCAGGGGCAGCAGAAGTTGGAGCTAGAAAAAACCAAAAAAGAGCAGGATCTGATTTTGGGATCCTTAAAAAATAAAATAGCATCACAGAATAAAAAGCTAAAACAACTTTTAATAGCAAAGAAAAATCTAGAAAAATTAGTTAATGCATTAAATCCTCATAAATTTGCTGCAATGTCCAGTGGAGTAAGAACGCGATTGTGTCAGAATTTTGTTTGGCCAACAAAGGGGGTTATTGTAACCCGCTTTGGTAGTTCTATTGAGCAAAGTTCTTGGAAATGGAGTGGAATTTTTATTCGTGCTCCTGAAAATCAAGAAGTGCGCGCTATCTCTTCAGGAAGTATTGTATATGCTGATTTCTTGGCTGGCTATGGGCTGCTCTTGATTATTGACCATGGAAATGGTTATATGAGCCTTTATGGGCATAATAATAGGTTTTTAAAGCAAATAAATGCCAAAGTTGTAGCTGGTGATGTTATTTCTACGGTTGGTAAGAATGGTGGTGAAGAAGCTGAACTTTATTTTGCAATCCGTTATAATGGTAAACCAATAGATCCCCAGAAATGGTGTCGGTAAATAGAAGCGGATATAGATGGTGTAATTGAAAGGTGATTTTATGCGTAAAATAAAGATACTTATTGGTATAACCTTATTTCTTTTTGCTTTTAACCACCCCATTGTTAATGGGGCCTCTTCTGGTAGTGCTTCAGAAGAAGGAGTGCTGTCTACAAAGGCTTTGCAGAAACTAACCACAGTTATAGATGATGTTAAGCAATATTATTATAAAAAAATTGGCGATGATTCTTTGCTGGATCGTGCGATTAGCGGGATGCTTTCTAGTCTTGATCCCCATTCAGCGTATCTTGGTCCTGAAGATCTTAAAGATTTGCGAATGGAAACTACTGGAAAATTTGGTGGTATTGGGGTTGAGGTTGTGCCAGATAGAGGCGCGATTAAAGTAGTTACCCCTCTTGATGATACTCCTGCATATAAAGCTGGAATTAAAGCTGGTGATTACATCATTCAAATTAATAGCAAGTTGGTCCGTGATATGACCCTTAAAGACGCTATTGGTTTAATGAGGGGGAAGAGAGGTAGCAAGTTAAATCTAACCATTATACGTAAAGACCAAAGCAAGCCTTTGGTTTTTAATCTGCGTCGTAACATAATAAATATTCAAACTATAAAAGATCGGATGCTTGAACCAGGTTATGGTTATATTAGATTGGCTTTGTTTCAGGAGCCTACCGCTCGAGATTTAACTCGTACTGTTCATAAGATGCAGAAGGCGAATAAAGATGGTTTAAAAGGGTTGGTTTTGGATGTGCGTAATAATCCTGGTGGATTATTAGAATCAGCAGTGCAAATCGCAGATGATTTTCTTGACTCAAGATTATTAAAAAAGAACGATTTAATTGTTTATACCAAGGGGCAGATTGATGAGGCGCAGATTACTGCCAAAGCTACGCCGGGAGATTTGTTGCCAAATATTCCAATAGTGGTTCTAATTAATGAAGGTTCAGCTTCTGCATCAGAAATTGTTGCTGGAGCTTTGCAAGATCATAAGCGAGCTATTGTTGTTGGCACCCGAAGTTTTGGTAAGGGTTCAGTGCAGACCTTGATTCCTCTTAATCAAGATAGCGCGATAAAATTAACCACAGCGCTCTACTACACTCCACTTGGTCGTTCGATCCAAGCTAAAGGGATAGAGCCTGATATTAATGTGGAAGATATTAAGCTTGCTGTTAACGCTCGAGAAGATAAAGATATACCAAGAATTGATGAGGCGTCTTTGGTTGATCATATTCAAAATGGTGATGAGGATGCTAAGTCTAAGTCATCTCAAGGGCTAGATAAATGGGGCAAGCAATCAAAAGCTGAGCTTGATTTGGCTTATAAGGATTATCAGCTATATGAGGCTTTGCATATTTTGAAGAGCCAGAATGTGATCCGTTAAAAAAGCAAAAGCGGTATTTATCTTCGTGAGATAAAGCCAGTTTCTGTGGGCTTTTAAACAGTTAAACTCTACTACACCACGCTGTGCAAAACTGCTGCAGCATAAAATGTATTTTCCATGAGAGTAGCTACGGTCATTGGCCCAACACCTCCTGGAACAGGGGTGATCCATCCAGCAATCTCTTTTACTTGATCAAAGTCGACATCTCCCACTAATTTACCATCAGCTGATCTGTTAATGCCAACATCAATTATAATCGCTCCTGGTTTGATCCAGCCCCCTTTAACCATTTGTGCTACCCCAGCTGCTGCAATTACAATATCTGCTTGTCTTGCGATCGATGGTAAGTCTCGTGTGGTGCTGCGACAGATAGTAACGGTTGCTCGTGCATTAATTAATTCCATAGCCATTGGTTTGCCAACTATATTTGAGGCGCCAATAACAACAGCGTTCATACCTTTTAGATCTACTCCCGTAGATTTTAATAATGTCATTATGCCTTTTGGAGTGCATGGGCGTAGTACGGAATGGCCAATCGAAAGCCTGCCAATATTATATGGATGAAAACCATCAACATCTTTATCTGGAAGGATGTTTTCTAGTATTTTATTGCTGTCGATCTGTTGCGGTAAAGGGAGTTGAATTAATATTCCATCAATCTTATGATCTTTGTTTAAAGTATCAATTAGTTTTAAAAGATCGGATTCAGCTATGTTTTCAGGCAGATTGTGATCTTGAGAGATCATGCCTAGCTCTTGGCACATTTTGCGTTTTTTACTCACATAGATTTTTGACGCTGGGTTTTCGCCGACAATTACTACTGCAAGCCCAGGGGCACGTAATCCTTGAGATAGACGTTCTTTGATTTGCAAAGCTATTTCTTGTTGAAGTGTTTTTGCTATTGCATTTCCATCAATTATTTTTGCTGTCATATTTTTATCCTAAGTTGTTTGTTGTGTGTCTGTTTTGTACTTTCTATTTTTTATCTTTCATTAATGATGGTTGGACCATCGTTAGGATTAATTTAATCATTTTACGTCATTGCAAGCCAAGCGGTTTTTGCTTGGCGCGGCAATCCTTGAGATACTCGCCCTTTGATTTGTGAGGCAATCTCTAGTTGCAGTGCTTTTGCTGCTTCATTTCCATCGATTATTTTTGCAGTCATATTTTTATCCTAAGTTGTTTGTTGTGTGTTTGTTTTGTACTTTCTATTTTGTATCTTTCCTTAATGATGGTTGGACTATCGTTAGGATTAATTTAATCATTTTACGTCATTGCGCGCCAAGCGTTTTTTGCTTGGCGCGGCAATCTAACAAACAGATCGAACAACCTGTATCTTGCATACTAATCACTGGTCTACAATTTTCTGGATTGCTTCGCTAACGCTCGCAATGACAGCAAAAAAACCATTTCATTTTGTCATCGAGAGCAAAACAATTGCCCGTTTTTGTTAATGACAACTTTTTGCATGGATTTTTTCGCGCGTTGTTGTAATGGCACTTCTGAGTTTTGTATTATTTGCCATTTCGAATCCTTATTAGATGCCAAATTTGTGCTTTATTGGTTATGTGAGATTTTTCTCATTTCGGCAATAATCTCTTTATATTGCCCTTTATGATCAAATATTGCAGAACCGGCCACAAAAATATCAGTACCTGCTTTTGCAATCTGGTCAAAATTATCCAGGTTGATGCCGCCGTCAACTTCTAATAGCGGAGGATGCTGGCTTTTTTTACTGTCGATTAAAGTGCGCAGTTGCTTAATTTTTGTTAACACGTTGGGGATGAATTTTTGACCACCAAACCCAGGGTTTACCGACATAAGCAAAATTAGGTCCAGTTTTTCCCAAACGTATTCTAAATGATCCAGTGGTGTTGCAGGATTAAAGGCAAGACCAGCTTTGCAACCGTTATCATGAATTAGTTGTAAACTACGATCGATATGTTGAGAGGCTTCAGGATGAAAGCTAATATATGTTGCGCCAGCTTTAGCAAATTCGATAATCAAG
>JAHIYS010000205.1 GCA_018814965.1 Gammaproteobacteria bacterium | reverse complement strand
TTTTTTGCCAGCGTGGAGCAGGCTTTGCATCCGGAATTAAAAGGCAAACCTGTGATTATTGGTGCAGAGCGCGGCATTGTGGCTGCTGCTTCTTATGAAGCAAAAGCCAAAGGCATTAAGCGTGGAGTTTCACTTTCTGAAGTTACTAGAATTTGTCCACAATGTATTTTGCTGCCTAGTGATTATGAATCTTATTCTATATTTTCCAAACGCATGTTTGGGATTATGCGGCAATTTACTCCACAAGTAGAAGAATATTCTATTGATGAAGCTTTTTTAGATTTAACAGGTACCAGGCGTTTGCATCGCACTAATTATGAAGAAATCGGCCGCAAGATTCAAAACCAAATTCGCCAAGAATTAGATATCACAGTTTCTGTGGGTATTTCTTTGTCAAAAAGCACGGCCAAGCTTTGCTCTAAATTTAGAAAACCTTTTGGCTTAACTGCAGTACCAGGTAAGCATTTGCATTTATTATTAGTGCGCACCAGTTTAGAAAAAGTTTGGGGTTTTGGGCCCAATACCTGTGCCTTGCTTAAAAAACATGGCTTGCAAACTGCCTGGGATTTTGTGAGCAAGCCCCAAGATTTTGCCAAACGTTTATTAGGAAAAGTTGGCGAGGAGTTGTGGGCTGAACTTAGAGGAGAATATGTTTATCAAATAAATCCTCTAAATAAGACCAAGCAGATGTCTATTTCCAAATTTAAAACCTTTACTCCTGCTTCAGCTCAAAAAGATGTTGTTTTAGCCAGGGCGCTTAGAAATTTGGAAGCAGCTTGCATTAAAGCCAGGCGGCATCATCAGGTGGCTAAAAAAGTAATGTTGTTTTTAAGAAAACAAGATTTTACTAGTTCTGGTTTAGAAATTTCTCTTTTTCGTGCTTCTGCCTGTCCTACAGAAATCAGTAAACAGGTTTTGAAGATGTTTGAAGAGCTTTTTCAACCAGGTGCTAGGTATCGAGCTACTGGAGTGGTGTTAGCTGGTCTTCAAGATGATCAGCCTTTGCAGTTTAATTTATTAGAAGACCCACAAAAAGTTTTGCAGCATAAAAATGTTTTTGCTGCAGTAGATGAAGTTGCTGCTCGTTTTGGTAAACACAAAGTATTTTTAGCCAATGGGGTGCAAATCCCCAAACAACATGAGGGTCCTAGAGGTAAAGTTTCTTTTCGACGCCTAGAAAAACTTCCTGGTGAAACCGAAAGACAACACGTGAGTCTCCCTTTGTTGCATTAATAAGAGCGAAGAGCGTATTTAGTATGTAGTATATAGTATGTGGTATAAAAATCAGATGGACTAAAAAGGTTTGCAATGATTGAAACTTAAAAGCAAAAAATATATTTTACAGGATTGCCTAAACAGTAAAGTTGATCCGTCTGAATTTATTACAGAGAAAATTATTTATTTTAAGGCCTTTTATTTAGTCTGTCTTGAGTTTTTTTATTGACTATACAATCCTTTTATTACTTACATTAACATATTGAGCTTTAATAAGATGATTGTATAGAAGTCATACTAATATGAAGAAAATTAATACATTAGCATTGTTCTCAGGTGGAGGTGGTTTGGATTTAGGGTTTTCAGTTGCAGATTTTAATATCATCCTTTCATCTGATATTGATCCCTATTCATGTAAGACTTTGGAACAAAATCAGACTAGAAAACCATATTTAATTAAGCATCCCGTATTATGTGAAGATGTTAGAAATATTTCATACAAATCGCTAAGAAATGTGACTGGTAAAGTTGATATTGATTTTATAATTGGAGGACCTCCTTGCCAGGCTTTTTCAGTTTTTGGAAGAAGAAAAGGGCTAAAAGATCCAAGGGGAAATCTTGTGTATGAATATTCAAGGTTAATTAAAGAAATAAAGCCCGAAGCTTTCTTGCTTGAAAACGTAACTGGTTTAAAGACCATAGACAATGGTGCCTTATATCAAAATTTATTAGACACATTATCCATAAAAGGTATGTATACAATCTTTGCACATGAATATGAGGTAGCTGAATTTGGAGTGCCTCAGTTCAGGCGTAGAGTGTTTTTTATTGGCACTAAGTCCAGTAATATAGTGTCTGAAATGAAGCCAACTCACTCTTTTCAAGATTCTCTATTTAATTCAATGAAACCATTTAATACTGTGATGCCAACACTTTCCAATTTGC
>JAHIYS010000204.1 GCA_018814965.1 Gammaproteobacteria bacterium | reverse complement strand
AATCTAGTGAAAAAATTAGTATTATTTGGGATACAGCTCAGCACCTTAATGACGTTATAGCTAAAAAGGAGGTAAGAGACGCCTACGAAAAATGTGTCCCAGCAGTTACAAAGCATTTTGCTGAAATTGAGCAAGATGTAAGAATATACCAGGTGATAGAGCAGATCTCAAAAAGCAAAGAGTATGAAAGTTTAAATCCGACCCAAAAAAAAATTATAAGCGATAAATTGCGTGATTTTCAGCTGGCTGGAGTTGCTTTATCGCCAGAGAAAAAAGAGCGTTTTGTTCACCTTAAACAAAGGCTGGAAGAGCTAAGTAATAGTTTTTCTAATAATGTTTTAGGGGCCACGCAAAGTTATTCGCTTAACATTACCGATAAAGAAGTAAAAGGCTTGCCAGAATCATCAATTTTATTGGGAAGAGAAAATGCTAAGAAAAAAAATCAAGACGGGCTGGTTTTTACGCTTGATCTGCCATCATATATCTCATTGGTGACTTATGCTGATTCTAGAGATCTGAGGGAAAAAATCTGTACCGCTTTCTTAACTAGAGCATCAGATAAAGCGGCTGATAAGAAATGGGATAATTCTAAAATCATCGAAGAGATATTGCAAATCAGAAAGGAGCTAGCATCCCTGCTTTCTTTTAAGAATTTTGCTGAATATTCTGTTGCAGACAAAATGACAAAAAAAACGGAAGTGGTCACAGATTTTCTTTATGATCTAGCCAAAAAATATCGTCCTAAAGCTGAAGAAGAGATAAAGGAGTTGCAAGAGATTGCAGCAGCAGATGGGGTTAATAAATTAGAGCAATGGGATGTTGGAATATCAGGGAGGTATTCCAGTTATTATGCTGAGAAACTAAAAGAAAAAAAATTCGCGATGTCGCAAGAAGATCTTCGTGCATATTTTCCAGCTCCTTATGTGCTAGATGGAGTGTTTAATATTATTCAAAAGCTATACGGAGTAACTTTCAAAGAAAATAAAGATATTCCGGTTTGGCATGAAGATGTGAAATTTTTTGAGGTTTATGATCACGAAAATAATCTTCAAGGGTATATTTATCTTGATCTTTATTATCGAGATCATAAGACTGGCGGTGCTTGGATGAATGATGGTTCTTCTAAAAGATATATTACTAAGGACGGGGTAGTAAAACTTCCAGCAACCTATTTAGTTTGTAATTTTTCTCCTCCAATAAACGGTAGACCCTCTTTGCTTACCCATAAGGAGGTATTAACTTTATTACATGAGATTGGCCACTGTTTGCAGCATCTTTTGACAAAGGTTGATTATCTAGCGGCATCTGGCACTAATGGAGTACCTAGGGATGCCGTAGAGGTTGCAAGTCAGTTTATGGAGAATTGGGGTTGGCAAGAAGAGAGTTTAAATCTTCTTTCAAGGCATTATTTGACTGGGGAACCAATGCCAAAGGAGATGCTAAAAAAATTACTTGATACGAGAACATTTCAAGTAGGTAGAAACGGATTGCGTCAAATAGAGTATGCTTTAATTGATTTTATGCTCCATTTACAACAAACCGCGACAAAGGATGAGATTGAAAAAGTTATCGCAGATGTTAGAAAACAAACTAGAGTGATTCCTGCTTTTAAGGATGAAATGATTCTACACTCTTTTCTTCATCTATTTGGACATGGTTATGAAGCTGGATATTATGGATACCTTTGGTCTCATGTAATATCATCCGATCTTTTTTCTAAATTCGAAGAACAGGGGATTTTTAATCAAGAGATTGGAAGAGATTTTTTGCGCAAATTTTTAGAGGCTGGAAACTCAGAAGAACCTGAGGTTTTATTTAAGAGATTTCTTGGCAGAGATGTCAAGCCCGACGCTTTTTTACGACATTATGGGATATCAAAAAATGAATCTGACTTATGTCATATTCTGTCCCCTAATTTGTCTAAAATATATCAAAGGTTTTTACTAGACCAAGATTATAGCTATGAATGCATCTAAGAAGGAGTCAGGTCTTGAGAAAAGACATAAGATGTAAAATTTAAGACTTGACACCGTTGACCATTGTTATAGCTCATCGTTGAAGATTGGATTTGACTCTAAAACAATGTTCGCATGCTGTTTTACAGCTCTGGGCTTAAGATTTTTATTGTTCCAGTGCTAGCGTCGATTTCAACCAGGTTGATCTATCCCCTCACTGACGGCTGCTTTATCTTTATTTCTTTTCCATTGGGAGCCCTTCAAACATAAAGTTTACGGCGTGAATAAATGCGCTTTTAACATCTTTAGTGTCCATCTTATCTTCGCATGCTAAATTATAGATGGCCAGAGCTGCTTGGCGGAGTGAGTCATGATATTCAGTGCCCTCTATTCCAATCTTTATTGTGTTTAGAAAAGAAGTATAAAAATCAGGAGTAATCAAGTCATACTTACGAAGTGCGGTAAGTATTTTCATCGACTCATTGAGCTGAGCAGTATTGGTTATAAAGTTAGGCAAAGACTGGGATAAAAGGAAGCATATTATATAGATTTT
>JAHIYS010000203.1 GCA_018814965.1 Gammaproteobacteria bacterium | reverse complement strand
GATAAGTTAAATCGGATGATTAGTCGCACCGATGATGCTGGTACTAGCGCTTGGGAATATGATACTGCGCCAAATGGGATTGGAAAATTAGCTAAAGTTAATAGTTTAAATTTAGCTGGCAAAGGAGCTGGTGAGAAACTTAAAGCTTCTGCCAAAGCACTAAATCAAGGGCTTAAAGAATATACCAGAAGCTATAGTTATGATAATTTGAGTCGTTCAGTAGAGGTAAAAACCACTATTGGAACTCAAAGTTATATTAGCAATTATAGTTATGATAAAAACAGTCGACTTAATATCGAGACCTATCCCAACGGATTAAAAGTAAAAAATAATTACAATGAGTTAGGATACTTAGTTAGTCTTACCGATGCTACAACCGGCAAATTCTATTGGAAATTAAATGCCAAGGATGCGAAAGGGCATGTGATTTCAGAAAATCGTAGTAATGGCTTAATTACTAATTATATTTATGAACCAACAACCGGTTTCTTAACCGATATTGAAACAATTCTAGATACTGCTCTTTTAGTTCAAAAAGATCTAATGCCGGATTCTACTGGCGCCACTGCGAGTAAAGAGCATGTTAGTGGGGTAGAAACCAAAGCAGCAGAAGGCGTTTATAGTATGCCAGATGATTTAGATCTAAAGCCGATTGCTTCATCTTTTCAAGCTGTCCAAAAAGAGACCTATAAATATGATGTTTTAGGTAATGTTACGGTCCATAAAGATTCTGTTAATGATGTTATAGAGAATTTTCATTACGATAATCTAAATCGTTTTCAAGCGATGAACTCCAGTGAATGGGGGGATCAGATCTTACGTTATGATGCTTTAGGAAATATAACTTACAAATCTGATGTGGGTGAATATAAATATGGTAAGCGTGGAGTCGGCCCCCATGCGGTTACAAACATTAAGGGGAATAAGCCTGGAGAGTTTAAATATGATGCTAATGGGGATCAAGTAAGTGGGATGCTTAATGGGATAAAACGCGAGATTACTTATACGAGTTATAGTAAGCCTTTAACAATAAGTATTTTTGATTTAAAGAAGAATCAAAATTCAAAAGGTATTTTTAAATCTAATCCGCATAACCCTGATGCAACAGTGAATTTTTACTATAATGCTGATCGGGAAAAGTTTTCGCGTATAGATGTAACCGCTGATAAAACTGCCACGACATATTATTTAGGAAACTATGAATTAGTAACCATTGATAAAACTGGTAAAGAAAGGTCAACTGTTACGCAGCAAAAAGCTTATATTGGTTCAAATACTATCTATATTAAAACAGAGGATAGTGCTGAGAAAGATGAAGCCAAAAAGCATCGGACCGAAATTTATGAGATGTTGCATAATAATCTGGGATCAGTTACTGACATTACTGATGAAAATGGGAATATTTTGCAGCATTTTTCTTACACACCTTTTGGTGAGCAGAAACAAACAAAAGGAGCGATCTTAAGTCATCCATTAACCTATAAAGGTTTTACCGGACATGAAGAGATAGAGGTAGAAGGGTTAAGTTTAATCCATATGGATGGCAGGATCTATGATCCGGTTATAGGTAGATTTTTAAGTGCTGATCCGTATGTACAAGATCCAAGTAATAGCCAATGTTTAAATCGGTATAGTTATTGTATTAATAATCCTTTGGCATTTATCGACCCAAGTGGGTTTGGATTTTTGGGTAGTTTATGGCGAAGTATTAAAAATGTTGCTTCAAGTGTATGGAGTGGCGTTAAGGCGGTAGTTAATAGCACAGTTGGGAGGATAGTTTTAGGTGTAGGGCTTGCAGTAGCTAGTTATTTTATTCCTGGACTTGGTCTTTTTGCTGGTAACTTATGGGCTTCTGCCGCTTTAGGAGGAGCGGCTACTGTTGGTGTTGGCCTTGGAGCTGGAGTTGGGTTAAAGCAGGCTTTATTCGAAGGGGCAGCAGCTTTTGCGATTTCGGCTGGAGGTTTGTATGGTTATGAATCATTTATGAGCGGGACGTTAACAGCAACTGCTAGTGGTGGATCAGGAGCAGGTGTAACCCTAGGTATAGGCGTACCTTTGGGTGCTCCACAAGAGGATACAGCCTCTCAACCACAAGAGAGTCGTTTTTCGGATAATAAACATAAGCAACAAACTCATGATGTTGATCCAGAAAGTAGTTTTGATCTTCCAGACAGAGCACCTGGTGATAGCTCAAGTAGGGGCGGGCCATCCATTGTTGGCAATACGCAGTCCACTAAGTATAATATGGGGAATGGTGGTAATGGTGCGGGGACGGAAGAGTATAGTTGGTGCCATGAAAAGGCTGAGTGGCAAAGTTCAAGTG
>JAHIYS010000202.1 GCA_018814965.1 Gammaproteobacteria bacterium | reverse complement strand
CATCCCGATTTGGCCACTAAATAATTTTTTTCTAAAATGAGGTTAGATAATATGTTACCAATGCACCCTAAATCAGTTGTATCTCTATTTTTTGATATAATAAAAAGCACTAAGAGACTTTTTATTCGAATGTCGCCTATATTAATGATTGCGATTATTGCGAATCTTATGGTTAGTTCTCCAGCGTATGGGAAGTCCTTGCCGTTTACAATTATTGGAATGGTGTTTGCTATTTTAGGCATGATATCTTTTTACTGGGCCATAAGTTTTGCTTACGAAGTTTTGATTGATCAGGGAATAAATTATAAAAATTCCCTTAAAGTCACTTTAAAAAATTTTTGGCGAGTTTTAATTGTTATAGTACCGATTATTGTTTTTGTTGCTTTAATGGCAGGTGTTGCATTGGGGGTAATTTATTTTTTCCCTGCTTTTAAAAGTGTTGATTTGTACCTTAATATCCCTTCTATGACAGTCCTTGTGTTTTTATTGCTCTTCTCGTCATCTTTTTTTTGGGGTTTTACTAACGTCTATATGTTGGAGGTCTTGGTAAAAAACACAAAAGTTTTCCCGGCTATGGCAAAGGCGCTCAAGGTTTCCTTAAGGGTAAGTAGTCTCTTGAGAGTTTGTTGCTTATATCTCTTATTGTTATTAATTGCTTTGTTAGTTTTGGCAGTTTTGGCTGGTGGTATATTTTTATTAGCTTGGATTAATATTGGATCTATTGCTTTAGTGACAATTTCTATATTATGCGGCTCTGTGCTGCTGTTGTATTTAGAAACATTATTCGCGGTTTTTTTCATTTATCTTTATAATGACTTGCTTTTGCGTTACGAAGATAGGGTGTGAATGGAAGAAGGGGGCAGACCGTTGCGTTTTTTTAGATTTGCTTGAGAGTATTTAATTGTGTAGCATGCGCTGGTTAATGTCGAATGTGGTTAACTAGATATGATATATTAAAAATCAAACATACATTCAAAAAATATTAAATGAGGAAACATATTGTGAATAAAACGACTATAAGATTGTTGGCTAATTATGAAGTAGAATCAGTGGCAGGTGGTTGGAATTTTAAGCAGGAGCTTAGAAATACCGCTAAATGGGGTTCAAATGAATTAGTAAATCTTGCTGGTGGTTTGGATGATCTCTTAGATGGTAAACCTAAAGAAATATCTAGCGATGCCGGAAAAGAAGCTGATCTTAAAGCAAGAGTAGATCTTGATACATTTGATTGGTGTACTTGTGGTACTTCAGATGGAAAAATTGAGCACTTTACCAAGCTTGCTGATTAAGGACAGCAAGGTTAAAGTTAGTAGTTCGAGTTAGTTGATGATTTTTATAAGAACGAAGAAGGGGGTTGACATTTACATATCAATGTTAGCCCCCTTCTTTATTCTGCATCATTGCGAGCCGGAGGCGAAGCACAAATTTGACGCGGATGTGACAAATTTTGCAACTGCTGCAGGCAGGCCAGTAGGGCGAGCAACAGGAGGTTGTAAGTAATCCAGAAAGTTTAAAAATAGTTTGTATCACTGGGTTATAACAAAAACAAATTGGTGGTTTTTAAATTTTTTGGATCTATCAGGGTCTGACCTTTGCATGATATAGATAAGATGATCTAATTTAATCTTGAGTAGCTTTAATGCAACAAACGATAGCTAATTTTATTTGTAATACTATTTTGGATATTGAGCCGCTTGATAATATTGAGCAAAAACATATTGATGACACTTTAGAGTGGATTAGAAGTGGAGCGCCAATATTCAGAACAGTAAGTCCCGATGTGCCAAATAAACATCTTGTTTCCTATATTGTTTTATTTGATGAGGGTGTTTCAAAAATTCTTCTTGTTGATCATAAAAAATCTGGATTATGGTTGCCGCCAGGCGGTCATGTTGATTTAGATGAGCTGCCTCTTGAGACTGCAAGGAGGGAGTGTTTTGAAGAGTTGCAGATTGAAGCTGATTTTTGGAGCAAGAAGCCTATTTTTTTGACGTCAACTATTACAGTTGGTTTAACTGCAGGACATACTGATGTGAGTTTGTGGTATGTTATAAAGGGTAATCATAAAGATGGTTATAATTTTGATAAGGGCGAATTTAATGGGGTTCGCTGGTTTAATTTTCATGAGATTCCTTATGAAAAATCTGATCCACATCTCGGGAGATTTATTACCAAGCTAGAATTTTTGTTAAAAGATTGAAAAGAAGGGGTCTGATAAGCGCTCTTCTTTATCTGGATTGCCGCGTCGCAAGCTGTGCTCACTCCTCGCAGCATCTGTGTTAAAAATCAAGCCGAATTATAAACTTTTCTATATTTCTATTACATGTTTCTATACCGTATTAACAATTTCTACCCATGGGGTTTGGCGATCAGTAATACTTTTAACTATATACTTAGCAGTTTACGCATTGAAGCAACTAATGCTACCTTACCAGGCTTCCCTTTTTTCTTAAGCCTCAAATAAAAATCCCTAATAACAGAATTGTATCTAATTGCTGATAATGCACTGAGATAAAGGTAAGAGCGCACTCGACCCCTTCCTCCCCTAATTTGACGTTTACCCCTTATTTTACCACTATCTCTATTAAAGGGCGCAATTCCTGCAAGAGAGGATAACGTTTTTACAGAAGAAGATTTTAACTCCGGTAAATCCGTTATCAGACGCAAAGCT
>JAHIYS010000201.1 GCA_018814965.1 Gammaproteobacteria bacterium | reverse complement strand
CTTCGTTACTCGCGTTCCTCAATTGCGTTTATGCTTTATAGCAGCATCATGTCATTGCGAGCCAAGCGTTTTTTGCTTGGCTCGGCAATCTAGGAAAAAAAGACGGTAATTTCCTAGATTACTTTGTCGTAAAAAGCACTCCTCGCAATGGCGGCTTTTTTTATATTTTGTTATCAGCGCTATCAGAAATAATTTTAATCCCAAGTTCTGCTAGTTGTCCTTTATCAACTTCAGATGGTGCTTGCACTAAAGGACATATGCCGTTTTGGGTTTTTGGAAAAGCGATAACTTCACGGATCGATTTTGCGCCAGTCATCAACATTGCAAGACGATCAATTCCTAAAGCTATTCCCCCTTCTGGCGGGTAGCCATATTTAAATGCTTCTAGTAAGTGTCCGAATCTTTCATGCGCCAGTTGTTCACTGATTCCTATAACTTTAAATACAGCCATCTGCATCGGATGATTATCAATTCTCATTGATCCTCCGCCAAGTTCAGTACCATTTAAGACTAAATCATAAGCGCGAGCCATAACTGAGCTTGGGTTAGCTATAACCTCATCTGGATTAGTATTTGATGGCATGGTAAAAGGGTGGTGCGTAAAGGTCCAGCCAGTATCGGTTTTAGTAAACATTGGGAAATCAACTACCCAGAGCGGGTGCCAACCATGTGCTACTAATCCATGATCATGACCAAGTTTGATTCTTAATGCGCCAAAAGCTTCGTTTACGGTATCTGTTTTATCAGCGGCAAAGAAAACTATATCGCCAGTGTTGGCATTTGTACGGGTTAAAATATTTTCAACTATATCTGCAGTTAAGAATTTCAAAATAGATGATTGGAGTCCATCTAGTCCTTGGGAGCGATCATTAATTTTGATGTAAGCTAGCCCTTTTAAACCATAAATCTTTACAAATTCAGTATATCCATCTAGTTGTTTTCGTGAAAGTGAGGCTCCTTTTGGTAATTTTAAGGCGGTAACTCTATGTTCGGATTTGCTGGCAGCCTCGGTAAATACAGAGAACTCTGAGTCTCTAACCAGATCAGCAATATCGGTTAGCTCTAATGGGATGCGAAGATCTGGTTTGTCAGACCCGTATTTTTCCATCGCTTCTTTAAAGGTTATTTGTGGAATTGGGTTTGGTAGATCTACATTCAATAGTTGCAAGAATAATTTTTGGAGTAATTCGCTATGTATGTTAATGATCTCTTTTTCATTGGTAAATGATAGTTCAACATCTAGCTGAGTAAATTCTAATTGTCGATCAGAACGTAAATCTTCATCGCGGAAACATTTGGCTATTTGATAGTAACGATCAAATCCTGCTGCCATTAATAGCTGTTTGAAAACTTGAGGTGATTGGGGTAGGGCATAGAACTCCCCTTTAAAATTTCTACTTGGTACTAAGAAATCACGTGCACCTTCGGGGGTGGTTTTAGTTAAAATTGGAGTATCAATCTCGATAAAATTTAGGCTATCAAAATAGTTGTGGATCTTTTTAATAAGTTTGGAGCGAAAGACCAGCTTTTCGCCGGCTTCTTTGCGGCGAAGATCCAAATAGCGATATTTTAATCTAAGTTCGTCATTTGCTTCTTGGTATTCATCAAGATTAAAAGGGAGCGCTTCAGATTTGGCGAGAACATTTAGTTTTGAGGCCACTATTTCTACTTCGCCAGTTTCCATCTCATAGTTGACTAATCCTTCTGGTCGTTGGCGTACCCTGCCTTCTACAGATAAAACATATTCATTGTGGATTTTGGTGGCGATATCAAATAGTTTTTGTTGGTCCTCTTCAATAACCACCTGAACGATCCCTTCGCGATCCCGAAGGTTAATGAAAACAACTTTGCCATGGTGGCGGATCCGGTTAACCCAGCCGCAAATTTTAACTTCGTGGTCGACTAGAGTTTTGTTAATTTCATTACAGTAGTGTGTTCGCATAAAATCCTTAGTTGTCATAAGCTGTGAACTTCAATTATTCAGCCAGATAATTTGAACAAACCATTTTAGGTGGAGGGGTTATGTTTTTCGTGGACGGACTCCTGTCCTTGGTCTCCTTACCATCCATGGTTCGACACACCACTCAAAACACAACCCCCTCCCACCTTATTGACCAGAGCAAATTGTTTTTGCATGTTTTCTGGATTGATTGCTCGCTAACAAAGATATTACCTTACGTCCTATTTCTTTTCTACGTTTTTAGGTTTTTCTGGAGCTTTATTTTCCTTCTTTTTAGGGGGAGAATTGGTGGTGGTTTTAGCGCCAGCGGTGCCGCTGTTTTTGTCTTTAAAATCAGTAACATACCAGCCTGTGCCTTTTAGTTGAAAGCTAGAATTAGAGATCAATTTTACTAATTGTGTTTTTTTGCACTCAGGACAGGTGAGCAATGGTTCATCAGTCATTTTTTGTAGCTGTTCAAGCCTATGACCGCAGTTTTTACATTCATATTCATAAATTGGCATTTTCTACCCTCAGTTATAATCTTGAAGCATGATTTTCAAAATTGTACCACAAAAATAGAGTAAGGGGTCAAGTCTCGGCATAGGAGATGGGATGCTCTGTGTCCTATGTCCAGACTTGACCCCTTTGCTTTGTTTATAAGTATAACTGTTGTAGAATAAAACTTGTTATACAAATTGGATTTAAGAATATGCGTACATCAAATTTTTTACTTGCTACCTTACGCGAGGTTCCTGCAGATGCTGAGATTATTAGCCATCAACTAATGCTGCGTGCAGGGATGATCAGAAAACTTGCGTCAGGTATTTATACCTGGCTACCTTTGGGGTTACGAGTATTAAAAAAAGTAGAAAAGATTGTTCGTGAAGAGATGGATCGGATCGGTGCTCTTGAGATATTGATGCCTGCGATTCAGCCAGCTGAGTTATGGATTGAATCAGATCGTTGGGATATGTATGGTGATCAACTTTTAAAAATCAAAGATAGGCATCAACATGATTTTTGTTTTGGTCCGACCCACGAAGAGGTGGTTACCGATTTAGTAAGAAGAGAATTACGTAGTTACAAGCAGTTGCCGCTTACCCTGTATCAAATCCAAACTAAGTTTAGGGATGAAATTCGTCCCCGTTTTGGTGTGATGCGTGGCCGAGAATTTATGATGAAAGATGCATATTCTTTCCATTTAGATGAAGCTTCGATGGCCCAAACTTATGATGTTATGTATGAGGCGTATAAGAGAATCTTTACGCGTTTTGGCTTGCAATTTCGGCCGGTGCTTGCAGATACTGGCAATATTGGTGGTAGTAAGTCACACGAGTTTCAGGTGCTTGCTGAATCTGGTGAAGATTTGATTGCATATAGTGACGCCAGTGATTATGCAGCTAATGTTGAAACGGCAGAGTGCCAAGCGCCGTCAACAGAGATTGCGGTTTCTGAAAATAAAATGCAAGAGGTTGCTACTCCTAATGTAGGAGCCATCTTAGATGTTGCTTCTTTTTTAAAAATTGAGCCCAGACAAATTTTAAAAACTTTAATAGTAAAGGGTAAAGATACCCCTTGGGTTGCTTTGGTGTTACGTGGTGATCATGAGTTGAATGAAATTAAAGTGGGTAAGCTACCGGAGGTTGCATCACCATTAACATTTATTAATCCTCATGAATTCCAAGATGTTTTGGGGTGTGAGGCAGGATCGGTTGGTCCGGTTGGTTTAAAGATTCCTGTCATTGCTGATCGCGATGCTATTTTAGTTAAAGATTTTATTTGTGGTGCCAATATTAATGATAAGCATTTAATTAATGTAAATTGGCAGCGTGATTTACCATTGCCGCAAATCGCAGATCTACGCAAAGTTGTGGAGGGTGATTTGAGTCCTGATGGTAACGGTAAACTGAAGTTTATGCGCGGGATTGAGGTTGGTCAGGTATTTCAATTAGGGCTAAAGTATAGCAAGGTGATGCATGCCACAGTTTTAAACGAAAAAGGAAAAGCGGTTGAGATGTTTATGGGATGTTACGGTATCGGAGTGTCCCGCACTGTTGCTGCTGCGATTGAACAAAATCATGATGAGCATGGGATTGTTTGGCCTGATGCTCTTGCGCCATTTCAAATAGTTATTATTCCGATGAGTTTTCATAAATCTTATCGGGTAAAAGAGGCGGCTGAAAAAATTTACCAAGAATTAATTACTAATGGTTTTGATGTCTTGCTTGATGATCGTAAGGAGCGAGCTGGGGTTTTATTTGCTGATATGGATTTGATTGGGATTCCACATCGAATTGTGATTAGTGAAAGCGGATTAGATGCTAAAACTGTAGAGTATAAAACCAGGTTAAAAAATAGTTCAGAGAATATTCAAGTTGATAATTTGCTAGCGTTTATAAAAGGCGTCAAGATTTGACGCCTTTTATTCTTATTTCACCGCAGGCTCTAACATCTCTATCGTTCCCTTTTCTGCATCGATAGTAACCAAAGTTCCTTCAGGTAGAGTAAAGATTTTATCATCATGTCCGATCATTGATCCATACCACGCTGGGATTTTAAGAGGCACGATGTGATGTTCTAATACTTGTTGAAAGGTTAGTGAACCATAAGTGGGATTTTTCACCTGACAACTGGTGCATTTGCCAAATACAAACCCAGCAATTTTGTCCAACACTCCAGCGGTTTTGAGTTGGGTCAACATTCTATCTACTTTATAAATATCCTCGTCTATGTCTTCAACAAATAAAATCGCCCCATTGAATTTTGGAAGATATTTAGAGCCGATCATGGAGGTTAATAAGGTGAGGCTTCCTCCTAAAAGTTTTCCAGAGGCTTTTCCTTTTCTAATTGTCACGATACGATTTTTAGTTTGAGTCAGGTCATCCTCTTTTTCGATAGGATTAGAGAAAGTGATTTTTTTTGCATTAAATAAAATATCTTTTGCGTAGTTGGTTGTAAACTCGTTCCAAGTTAAAACTGCCATTGGTCCATGAAAAGTAACTAGCCCTGTTTTAGCGTTGATTGCTAATAGTAGTGATGTTATGTCGCTATAACCCATAAAGATCTTGGGATTGTTTTTAATTGTTTTGTATTTAAGCAGACCTAAAATTCGGTTGCTTCCCCAGCCACCCCTTAAGGCGATGATCGCTTTAACCTCTGGATCGGCAAACATTTGATTTATGTCATCTGCGCGATTTTCATCGGTTCCAGCTAAATAACCGTAGCGTGTATAGACGTGTTTGCCTAGCTTTACCTTTAAACCTAGAGCTTGCATTCTTTCAATGGCAAATTGAATTTGAATATTTTCAGTAACCCTATATCCTGGTGATACTAAACCAACGGTATCACCAACTTTTAGTCGAGATGGCAGGATAGGATAAGTTTTGTTGGGTTTTGCCTGAATTGTCAGGCTAAGAGTTAATAAGCAGACTCCAGTGATAAGTACTATTTTTTTTGTGAGTTTTTTCATATTTAAATTTTCTGCGTTATGTTTTAACCCGATTTCTTGATTGGCTATTTGCCAAGCTTGTTATTAATAAAATTATCTAAAATGGGTAGCATCTCTTTGTTTGGTGGAGCAAAACTGTTGGTGATTATAACAAATGCTTTAGGATGGTTGCTAGTTTTATATCCACATAGACAACTAATGCCGCTCATATTACCTGTTTTTGCTCTAATATGTTTTGATAAATTGGTTCTTTTGGCTAGTGTGCTGTTTGGCTCCCCAGGGCTGGGTAAGGAGTTGATAAATTCATTAGAGTGATAACCTTTTTTTAGTATTTCAAAAAGTTTTCTAGGCTGGACTCTATTGTATCTAGATAATCCTGATCCATCGACAAACATAGATTTTGTCGTATCGATATTAAAATGCTTGTAAATTAAGGACTGTATAATTTTATCCCCTTCGCTCCAGTGTGTTATGGGTTTATTGTGTTGTGAATTTATGATTTTTAGGTACAAGCAATCAAACACTAAGTTATCCGATTTTTTTATAGCCACAGGGATGATGCTGCCTAAGGGAGTAGATTTACTAATATTTTGTAACAATAATTTTTTAGGCAGCTGTGATTGATCCTGTATTATTTCTATCTTTCCTTTTATACCAGATCTTTTTATGATGGTTTTAATTTTGTATAAGACATAGTGGTCGAAATCTATAGGCGATCTTTTAAGCTCTAGCTGGTTATCATTTATATTGATGTTGCCATGAGCTAGGATACGATTATTATGCATAGATAACTTGATAGAGGAGGGCTCAAGGGTTGTGGTTACATATGAGTTCATGGCGTAACCGGAATCATTGCTAAGAGATGCTTTATTACCTGGGATTTTGCTTGCCTTTGCTGTTATGGTAAACAAATTATCATCTAATGTTATGCTCGATACTGGTTGGGCATACTCTGCTCCAAGGTCGTCTATCATGAGATTTGTTGAATGTGACGGTGTTTTAAATAAAGAATTATCTAAAAATATTTTGCCGGTGATCTTAGTGTTGCTGATGGGTTTGATTAGTTGAATCAGGTCTTCAGATTTTAATGTGGGGTCACCAGCAAAGGAGATGACAATGTCATGAATTTTGTGATTTTTTTTGGTTATGTATAATTTGGTTTCGTAGCGGTAATCAGAGCCTAATATTTTATAGGCCAACAAAGCAAAGATTGTTTTTTGGCAACTAGCTGAAGAGGTATAAACATCGGCATTATATTCGGTATCTATGCGATTATCTTTGATGCTGCCTATGATATACGAATAAAATGCTGGTTTTTTATTGTAAAGCGATTTTTCATGATTAGATGCGCATCCTGAGATCAGAAATAAAACCACAATTGATATTATAGGGAAAAATTTTTTCATATGATTAAGTAAAATTTACATAACTAGAAAATTAGAATTTTAGCGATCTAATATCATATTATTATTTGGTGGTTTTGGCTAGAGATAGAGCAATTACTCCTGCAAAAGCTTCCAGCAGACGTCTTTGTTCAGGAGAAAATGGTTTGTCTATGTGTGTTTTCATCAAGCATATGACTCCTAAAACGCTTTCTCGTGTTTTTAGTGGGACATAGTACCATTTAGCTGAAGATAAAGTGCTTGTTCCTTTGCCAGCATGATGCCCATTTTTATAAACCCATATTGCAACCGCTTGTTCGGTTTCGCTTAATGTTAATCCGAATTTGCTTTTGGCGGCTAATTCAAGTTCTTTTGATTCTGATGGCAAAAGAGTTATGACATCGCTTTCAAATGCATCTGCAATACTTCGCATGGCGCGGTTTAAGATATCTGCGAAATTTTCAGCGCCGATAATCTCGCGACTAAAATTATATAAAGCATAGACAAATCTTTCGCGGTATCTTGCGCTATCAGCGCGCCATCTAATCATTCTGCCAATCCAGCTTACTCCTGACACAATAAAAATAAAAAGTACTATATTTGATAGGTAGCGCAAGTCAGTAATGGCAAATGAAGATGTGGGTGGTATAAAAAACAGATCATACAGTCCCAGCGCAATTACAGAGGTAAAAAGTCCTGCAGATAGCCCGCCCAAAATTCCGCTTATAATCGCTGGTAACAATAAAATCATTAATAAATTTTTGTCTAGGAGCCATTCGGGAAATAGCCAGCTAAGAAAAAATACAGCCATAACGCTGAAAAAACTTAGAATGTATGGGCGGTATTGCATAGGTTTAACTGATTGTGGTTTGTGGTTAGATGATGTTTGTAGATCGCTACCAACGACGAGGACGTTTATGGGGCTGGCATTTTTTATAAGTTTGTTTAGCACTGATCCCCTTATAATTTCCTGCCAACGGGAGCGTTGCGATAGGCCAGTAATGATTAAAGTAACGTTTTTTTGTTTGGCAAAACTAACAATTTCATCAGCAATATTGCTGCCACTTAAGGATACAACTTTGGCTCCGAGTTCTTCGGCAAGATTTATATTGCGGTAAAGTTGGTTGCGTGATTTTTCGGTATATTTTACTTGCTGCAATGATTCAACATGGACCGCATACCAATCCGCTTCAAGATCAGCAGCCATACGGTGAGCGATGAGCAGTATTTTCTCGGTGGTCTTGTTAGAGCTGATACCTACTAGCAGCTTTGATTCAACTGGCCAAACATCTATAATCTCCTCTCTTTCGCGGTAAGAGAGTAAATCAATATCAACTCTTTTGGCAGTATATTTTAAAGATAGTTCTCGGAGAGCTAATAAATTCCCTTTTTTAAAAAACTTTTGCATCGCTATTTTAGCTTTTTGTGGAATATATACTTTACCTTCTGCTAGGCGTTGTTGTAGTTTTTCAGGGGAGAGGTCAACTAGTTCGATTTCAAAAGCTGATTCTAAAACCCGGTTAGGAATAGTTTCTTCTACTTTTATTCCAGTAATCTGAAAGATTATGTCGACCAAACTGTGAATATGTTGAATGTTAAGTGTAGAGTAAACATTGATTCCAGCATTAAGTAGTTCTTCAACATCTTGATACCGTTTGGTATGTCTAGAGCCCGGGATATTAGTATGTGCTAGTTCATCTACCAAGACCAATTGTGGCCGGCGTTCGAGAAGGAGGTCAAGGTCCATTTCATCAATGGTAATCCCAGAGTATTTGATACTTTTACGCGGTATTACTTCTAGTTCGTGAACTAAAGCCTCGGTTTCTACTCGTCCATGGGTTTCTACAATCCCGATGACCGCATCAACGCCATTATTTTTAATTACTGTTCCTTCTTGCAGCATGCGATAAGTTTTCCCTACTCCAGCACAATAGCCGAGGAAGATTTTTAATTGACCACGCTTGGCAGATGTAAGTGAGGTGTTTTGAGCTGCTTCCTCAAAGACATTAATATCTTTCATTTTAGTTGTATCCATAATTACCTGCCTTTTAATAAGAGTCTTTTTAAATTTTATCCAGAGCCAAATTAAGTTTTAATACATTTACTCCTGGCTGACCCCAAATTCCAACAAAGTCACTATCAAGATGCTTATAGATTAACTCCTGTACCGCCTTACGAGATAATCCACGATATTTTACGACTCTAGGGAGTTGTAGCATTGCGTTATCTAAAGAGATATGTGGGTCTAAACCGCTTGCTGAACTAAGTACCATGTCAGCTGGTAACTTTACATCTGGAGTTAAATCATTTTCGATTTTAATTTTTTTAGTATTAGCTTGGGTTTGTTGATATAGGGTATTGCTAGAAGTTGGTAAATTGCTTGCGCCAGAGTTTGTGGCATCGTAATCTACGGCAGAGAATCTACTATGAAAATATTCTGGGTGGTTAAATTCCTGGGCGATTAGTTTTGATCCAATAATTTTGTCGTGATATGTGATTAGACTCCCATTAGCTTGATAAGGAAATATAAGTTGTCCTAGTGCCATAATAAATAGCGGGTAAACCAGGCCCAATAGAATGGCAAAAACAAAAAATACTCTTATAGATGTAATTAATTTTTTCATACTATATTTAGAGCCCCCATCCTAGCCACATGATCAGCATATCAATAAGTTTAATGCTGGCAAATGGTAATAACAATCCGCCAATTCCATAAACTAATAGATTATGCCTTAGAATAGAATTGATAGATATTTTTCGATATTTTACCCCACGCAGTGCTAGGGGGATAAGTGATGGTATTATAAGTGCGTTAAAAATTACTGCAGAGATAATTGCGCTATTAGGTGTTCCTAAATGCATGATATTCAAAGAGCCCAATAACGGGTAGCTGCGGACAAATAACGCGGGAATAATCGCGAAATATTTAGCAATATCATTGGCAATGCTGAATGTTGTGAGTGCTCCTCGAGTGATTAAAATTTGTTTCCCAATAGTGACAATATCAAGTAACTTAGTTGGAGTTGAGTCTAAATCTATCATGTTAGCAGCTTCCCTAGCTTCTTGACTGCCTACATTCATGGCTACTGCAACATCTGCTTGTGCTAATGCAGGAGCGTCATTAGTGCCATCGCCAATCATGGCTACCATATAGCCATCTTGTTGATATTTTTTAATGCATTTTAATTTCGTTGCGGGAGTTGCTTGGGCTATAAAATCGCTTACGCCAGCTTCTGCAGCGATAGCTGCAGCTGTTAATGGATTATCGCCAGTAATCATTACTGAAGAGATGCCGATATCTTTTAGTTGTAATAAACGCTCACGGATTCCATCTTTTAGTACGTCTTTAAGATAGATTACTCCATAAACTATATCTTGATCAACGACAACAAGAGGGGTACCCCCTTCATTTGAGATTTTTTCTACTGTTGCTTTTACTTCTGCAGGAAAGTTAACTTTACGTGTTTTGATAAATCCTTCAATAGCATCAGCTTCCCCTTTGCGAATTTGTAATTCATTAATATCAATCCCGCTCATCCTGGTGTCAGCGCGAAATTCAACAAATTTGGCGCCTGCTGGAGATCTTATGTCTCGGCCACGAATTTGTAGTTTTTCTTTTGCCAAAACCACAATGCTTCGTCCCTCAGGAGTATCATCAGCTAATGAAGATAGCATCGCAAATCGAGCAAGCTCTCTTTCGGTAACTGTGGGGGCTGGTATAAATGAGGTCGCTAATCTATTACCAAGTGTAATAGTTCCTGTTTTATCTAAAAGAACAACATTAACGTCGCCTGCAGCTTCTATTGCGCGGCCATTTAATGCAATAACATTATGGGCGAGCAGTCGGTCCATGCCAGCGATACCAATTGCAGGTAGTAATCCACCAATGGTGGTTGGAATTAAACATACGAGCAAAGCGATTAAAACAGTTAATGGTATCTTAAAATGTAGATAGGCTCCCAAAAACGGCAAGGTTATTATAACAGTTAAAAAGACGGCGGTTAGACTGATTAAAAAGATTTCTAAATCAATTTCATTGGGGGTTTTCTGGCGTTTGGTGCTTTCTATCATTCTAATCATTTGATCGATGAATGTTTCACCAGCGTTAGTTTTGATTTCAACTCGGATAACTCCGGAAAGAACTTTAGTTCCACCAGTAACCGAGGTTTTTTCACCGTTAGCTTCCCGTACTACAGGCGCTGATTCTCCTGTAATAGCTGATTCATCGACTAATGCTACTCCTGAGAGAATCTCTCCATCTGAAGGGATCGTCATGCCTTCATAAATGATTACGACATCTCCTTTTTTAAGCATCAAGGCAGGCACTGATTCAGTTTCATCAATAGTGTCGGCAACTACTCTTTGAGCATAGAGTTCGATTTGATCTTGTTTCAAAGTTTCTGCTTGATCTTTTCCTTTTACTTCAGCAAAACTTTCGGCAAAGTTAGCAAATAATACTGAGAACCATAACCAAATGCTTATCTGAATATCGAAGCTATAGGAGATTTTAGTAAAAAAATGAATTAGTGCAATTGCCAAAGTGGTAATCGCGCCAATTTCTACTATAAGCATTATGAAATTACGGCGAAGCAGCAACGGATTTAGCTTAATAAAAGCTTGTTTGATTGCTGGTAAAATAAATTTAGTATTCCACCATATTTTTTTGTGCATACTTAATTACCGCTTAAAAAGTTTTTCCAAAAAGAAGGTATAAATTTTCGAGTATTGGTCCCAGTACTAATGTTGGTAGAAAAGCCAAAGCGCCAATAATTAGGATGACGCTAGTTAATGCCAAAATAAATAATGGTGTGGTTGTAAGAAAGCGAGTATTAGTCGGGCTGCTATTTTTTTGTGCTATCGAGCCAGCAATGGCTAAAGCAGGAATAATAGTTATTAAACGACCAAACAGCATGGCAAAGGCAAGAGTTAAGTTATAAAAAGTAGTGTCTGATTTTAGGCTTGCAAATGATGACCCGTTATTTCCTATTGCAGATGCATAGGCGTAGAGTACTTCAGATAGACCATGAACGGATGCGATGCTGGGTCCGGATGCTCCAGCATCGGTTGATAGAGCTATTGCACTCAAAATAAAGCGGGCAATACATGGCGTAAAGAGTACTAATACAGTCATTATCATTTCATAAGAGCTTAATTTTTTTCCGTAAGCTTCAGGAGAGCGACCAATTGAAAGGCCAATTAAAAACATAGTTAGTATGATATAAAACATCATGCTAATAAATCCCGAGCCAACGCCACCAAAAATAACCTCACCTATTGCTATGTTGAAAATAAGCACTAATCCAGTAAGAGGCATAAGACTGCCGTAAGATGAGCTAGAAGCTCCGGTTGCAGTAGCGGTAGCAGAGTTAGCGAAAGCTGCCGAAGAGGTAATTCCTAGGCGTACCTCTTTGCCTTCCATGTTAACGCCATTATAGATATTTAGTTTTGTAAGTAATGGATTACCATGGGATTCTGACCATAACACTATTCCTAGTCCAATAACGAAAAATAGCATCATTGCAATAAATATAGTCCAACCTTGAGCGCGATCTTTCATTAATGCTCCAAAGGTGAATGGAAATGCTGCGGCTATAATCAAAAAAGATAGGATACTTATATAGTCTGTAAGTGGTGTAGGGTTTTCGTATGGGTGTGCTGCGTTGGCAGCAAAAAAACCACCACCATTGGTTCCTAGATTTTTAATGGCTATCTGCGATGCAGCAGGTCCTTGAGCGATAATTTGTTCTTTACCCTCTAAAGTTTGAGCATGTACGTAGGGGCGTAAATTATCTATGCTTCCTTGTGAAATAAAAAATATTGAAAGAATAATAGATAACGGTAGTAAAATATAAATTATAGATCTGGTTAAATAAACCCAAAAATTTCCTATGCCCAGAGTATTTTTACGTACAAAAGCATTAATCAGCGCTATTGCTACAGCCATTGCCGCCGCCGCAGATAAAAAATTCTGAAGACCCATTCCAAGAATGTGGGTGAGATAGCTCATTGTGGCTTCACTTTTGTATCCTTGCCAATCAGTGTTGGTAACAAAAGATATTGCGGTATTAATTGCGCTATCCCATTTGATGTTTTTGAACCCTTCAGGATTTAGAGGAAGATATGCTTGTATTTGTTGGAGAAAAAATAAGGCCGCTATTCCGATTAAACTGAAAATTAAAAAGTTCACGGCAAATGTTTGCCATGTCATATCTTCATCAGGGTCGATGCCAAAGGTTTTATAAAGGGATTTTTCTATGGGTAGCAATATGGGGGATAGCAGGGTGTGTTTGCCAGCAAAAACTTTGGCCATGTATTCGCCTAATAAAAAAGCAAATATAGTCAATAAGAATAGCAGAACGGCTGTTTGAAATAACCCAGTGTTTAGCATAAAAAATCCTAGTAGTTATTTTTGCTCCTTGCAATTGAGCAAAAATTTATGTCATTGCAAGCAAAGCATTTTGGTCCCGCACAAACACTGCGACTAAAAGAGACATTATATTATTTTAAACTCTTAAGTGCCACTGAGGTCTGCCAATTGTTCTGCATTATATTCCCTGATTAATGGTTCAATCACTGGTTCAATAGCGCCATTCATGATTTTATCCAGTTGATACAGGGTCAAATTTATTCTATGGTCGGTAAGTCTTCCTTGAGGGAAGTTATAGGTGCGAATTCTTTCGGAGCGATCCCCGGTTCCAACCATGCCCCGACGTGTTGCTGCCTGTTCTTTCTCTTGTTTTTCCTGTTCTTTTGCGAGGATCCTGGCTTTTAAAAGAGACATTGCTCGAGCCCTATTTTTGTGTTGGGAGCGCTCATCTTGACACTCTACTACTACTCCTGATGGCAAATGTGTGATTCTTATGGCGGAGTCGGTAGTGTTTACGTGTTGTCCCCCAGCCCCAGAGCTGCGATAAGTATCAATTTTTAAATCTGCAGGATTGATCTCTACATTATCGATCTCATCTGCTTCAGCAATCACTGCCACTGTGCAGGTGGAAGTATGGATGCGTCCTTGAGCTTCAGTATCTGGAACTCTTTGTACCCGATGAACCCCTGATTCAAATTTTAACTTTGAGTATGCTCCTTTGCCAATAATCCGGGCAATAATTTCTTTATAGCCGCCATGCTCTCCAACACTAGAATTGATAAGCTCTAATTGCCAGCCAGCATCCTCTACATAATGAGAGTACATCCGAAAGAGATCCCCAGCAAAAATTGCCGCTTCATCACCACCAGCCCCGGCCCGGATCTCTAAGAAAACGTTTCGTTCATCATTGGGGTCGTGTGGCAAGAGTAAAAATTGCAGTTTTTCTATAAGTTTTTCGTGTTTTTCTTGTAGGTTAGACAGGTCTTCTGAGGCAAGTTCTTTTAAGTCAGTATCTTTTTCCTCTTGTAACATCGTTTTGGTATTAGTGATCTCTTGTTGGTTGAGATTGTATTGGGTAAAAGCAGCAACAATAGAGTCAAGGGTGGCGTATTCCTTTGATAGCTCGCGATAACGATTTTGATCATTAATAGTTTCTGGGAGCGACAATAGATCGGCTATCTCTTGATGTCTGTTCTGCAAGAGAGACAGTTTGTTAATAATTGACGGTTGCATTAAAAATTTTTCCTAAATCAAAGAATAAGAATTATACAAAATCTGGGTGGAGAATACACATATTATTTAACTGATTGATTTAGTTAGGGAACTTTTAGGATGGGTTAATACTTTTTAGCTTGTTTATTATATTAGATGCCTTATTATAACAAAGCTATTCTCTGGTTTGAGATTATTTGCCAAAGATGTGTAATTTTAGGGTAATCTGTTTGCACTAAGTAATTTGTTTTTTCTGTTATTATTGTTATTATTGTTATTGTTTTATACGGGATTTTAACCTAAAGGATATGATAGTTTTTAATTTTTCTAGGTGGATTGATTTATTCCTAGAAGTAGGTGACAGTGAATTCATGTTCTGAGGGTCATAAATTTATTAGTTGTTATCTTATAGGAGAAGACAGCCTAGCTGGCAGCTGTGTAAAAACGATATTAGAATGTGGCTACGTTTTGTTAGGTATTTGTTCTCATTCAGAGCAGATAAAAGATTTTGCTGCTCAAAAAAACATACCTTGTACCAATTCAATAGAAGTTTTTGCATCGTGGGTGCGAGCCAATAAATGTGATTTTTTATTCAGCATTGTTAATAGTCGTATTCTTAGCAAAGACCTAATTACCCTCCCGCGTTATTTTGCTATTAACTATCACAATGCGGTTCTTCCCAAGTATGCAGGAGTTCATGCTACCTCATGGGCGCTTTTAAATAATGAACAGTTTCATGGTGTAACCTGGCATGTCATGGCTGAAGGAATAGATACTGGAGATATATTAAAGCAAGCTACTTTTAAGATTGATGATCAGGAAACAAATTTTACTTTAGATGTAAAGTGTATCGAAAAAGCGGTGCCTTTATTTAGGGAATTATTGGCTGAGTTGGTAGAGGGTAAGTATAAAAGAATAAAACAAGATCTTGATCGGAGAAGCTATTATACTCTTTATCAGAAACCAAAACATTGGGGGGTGGTTACATGGGTATCATCTACGGCTAGTGAAATATATAGACTGCACAGAGCTCTAAATTTTGTCGGGCGTGCTAATAAGCTATGTTTGCCAAAATTTATTTTCAATGAAGCTCCTTTTTTTGCTAAACATGTGACTATTTTAAACAAGAAGAAAAAATATTCTCCGGGTACAATTATAGAGTTATCTGATAAATATTTAAGAGTAGCCACCCTAACTGAGGATATAGGTCTTTCTCAACTTACAGAT
Organism: Gammaproteobacteria bacterium; assembly: GCA_018814965.1. GTDB lineage: Bacteria > Pseudomonadota > Gammaproteobacteria > UBA9339 > UBA9339 > UBA9339. Next base: position 1,278 of record JAHIYS010000201.1, on the reverse strand, counting down.
ATCAATGGGAAAAGCTATGGTGCTGCTGAATTAGCTGCTTTTGTTGGATTTAAAAAAGGCGAAAAACTCTCTTCGCTAAAAAAAGAATTTTTACAACAACTAGAGCTACATGGTGAGCAATTAGTTAAGGATGAATCTTTTTGGATACGAGCGCTGGAGCAAATTAAAAATTTAGAGTTTGGGATATTTAATTCCCATGAAGATGTTGTCCATAAAGAAACTAATATAATAAAAACCCTAATTTATGCTGACAAGTCTTTCAAAAACAAAATTTCCTTATTGTTGCCAGCAACTAGCGATACAACGCATGCCCTGATGGCCATTTTTCTTCTCTACTTATATCGACTAAATAATTACGATGATTTTAGCGTGGGTTACAGTAACCAATATTTGAAAAAACTTGAAACTGATATGGATAATTTCTTCGCTGATATTGTGCCAATGAATTTGTGTTTTACCCCAAATATAGGTTGGCGGCAAGCGGCGGTCAAAGTCACAGGGCTTTTAAATCTTATCGAGAAACATAAAACCTTTGCTAAAGATGTGGTATTACGTTATCCCCAGCTTTCAGAACAACTAATATCGTATCCTATTATTATTAGCACTACTGAACCACATAAAAAAATGCTTGATAGGATAAAGAATTCCCTCTATTTTGTAATAAACGAAGATAGTATCAATTTATATTTCTCAGCAAACCTTGATGCCACCAAACAAAAAATTATTGATAGTATGTCGGGGCATTTACAAATTCTTGTAGATAAACTTTTATTAAATAATAAACAGGCTATAGGAAATTTGTCTATTTTAACTGCGCAAGAAGAACAATTAATTCTTGAAGATTGGAATAATACTACACGTCCTTATCCACGAGACCTATCTGTTGCCCAGCTCTTTGAACAGCAAGTAGATAAATATCCTAACAACGTAGCGGTAAAATGTAAGAATATTTTACTGACCTATCGAGAACTTAACCAAAAAGCGAACCAACTTGGTTTTTATTTAAGCAGCCTTGGAATTAAGGGCGGAAGTTTAGTTGCTACATATTTTGATAAAGGGATAAACTCGATTATAGGCATCCTATCTGTATTGAAGACAGGAGCAGCATATATTCCAATAGATCCAATGTATCCCAAACAGCACATTAGGTATATCCTGGAAGATACGGGGGTTTTTATTATCTTAACCCAAGAAAAAAATAGAAAAACCTTAGAGGAATGTTTGCCTTCTGGAAAATTTATTTTATTATCTGTTGATAATGCTAACGCCAACCAGAAT